>JAZOLR010000022.1:0-9273 GCA_045653255.1 Eubacteriales bacterium
GCAAGTGAAAAATCCGCGTTGATATACCGCCACGGGCGAGAACTTTTTATCTTCGTTTCTTTCCACTATGACAAGCCCGTGCGAAATCTCTCTTTTCAAAAGTTCAAGCAAAACGGGATAAATACTGTGAAAATCCATTGCCCTTATCGGAAGGGTAGGATTTAGCATCGTATTCGCCGATGCAAGAGCAATAGCAAACGAAGCCTGCTGACGCTCTGTATTCTTGCCGAAAGTCGCAACGAATTTATAGCGGTTATTGTTAAGTGTGTATTCGTATTCAACAATGCTTTCGTATTTTTCACACGGAGCATCACCGAATACTACTTCGCCCTTTTCATTCAGTATCCCGAAAGAAAGCGGCGTAAATTCTTCGTTAAGTGTCAAAATATTCAAAGCAAAAGCCTCTTTTTCAAATTAAATTAAATTAAATTAAAGTTCAGTTTCAATATTCAATTTCCGCAAAATTGAGAGAGTTGAAAAATTCCGTATATTCTACGTCGGAGAGAAGTCTCTCTTTATGCTCTTTGAGTGCGCGGTAGAATTGATTGTTGAGATACAACTCGCAAATTTCTTCATACCCTGCGTCGCTCTCAAGATAAGTCTGGTCTTTTTCCATTACGTATACTATATAAAGACCGTAGAAATTCTCAATAACTTCGGAAAATTCCCCTGCTTTGAGCGAAAATGCCGCATCTATTACCTCACTCATATATTCTTCGTCAAGGGTGTATTTTCCTATGTAAAATCCGTTTTCAATATCCGACGTACTCGTGCTTGACGAATACTGAACAAGCGCCCTTATAATATCGTCAAAGTTCTTTGCAGACTTCATCTTTTCGTATGCCTTGTCTGCAAGTTCACGCTCGTATTCGGGAGTGAAATAACTTGAATATTCATAAAGACGGCGAAGCCAAGTAATTCTCGCGCATTCGTCAGATGCAAAAAATGCGCTAACGTCTTCTTCGTCAAACTGATATTCCTCGATGAACTTTTCTCTTGCCAATTCTTCGCATATAGAGTACTTGATAAGAAGACGCGAAACGCTATCGTTCATATAAAGTTCTTTTAAGTATTCAAGATAAGCGTCATAACTTTCAAAGCCAAGCACGGCGCTATCGCCAATCGTTCCGCCCTCGACGCTTATTTTTACAAACTCCGCTACCTTTTCTTCGATTTCTTCGGAATTTACGTCAATTCCGTATGCCTCGCACAAAGAAAACATTGCATAGATGTCACACACCGCAGGGACAATAACGCGGAGTGCCGCTTCTCTCGACTCTTCTGCCTTGTCACCTATCCATATACTTTTGTCTCCGCCGTCAAGAGTTTCCTTTTCAGTAAGAAAGAAAGTACGGAAAAGTTCGAACGGCACTTCGTACTTTCCGACGGTAAGTACGGTCTTTTTTTCTTCGTCTGTAGACGGCACGGGTTTGTATTCGTTCTTACAAGAGCAAAACGAGAGCAAAACTGCCGCCAATATAAGCATAAGTAAAATCTTTTTTATCATTTTTTCGTCCTTTTCGGCTTTTTTGTTTACAAAGGCCATTATAACAAATAATTATGAATATATTTTTAATATTTATATTTCAAAATACTCTTTTCTTTTTTGAATGTTTGTGTTATACTTAAAGCATAAAGAAAAAAGGTAAGCAAAAGGAGAGCACAAATGGAAGAACTTTATACAGTTTCACTTGCCGAAATAATAGACGATTTATCGCTTGAAAGCCTTTATATGCCCGAATCGGCAGACAAGATTTTGATTTCCTGCCCGTGAGTAAACCGCCCCGGACTTCCTCTTGCGGGATTTTTCGACCACTTCGAAGCCGCAAGAATACAGATAATAGGTAAAGTTGAAGAATATTACCTCAAACAGTTGCCACCCGAAGAAAAGGAAAAACGCCTTGACGCATTCTTCGCTGCGAAACCTGCCGCACTCATCGTCACTTCCTCTATTGAAGTTACCGACACGACCTATGCATTGGCAGAAAAGCACAAAATCCCCGTTATGCGTACAAAAGATAGCACGAGCGAATTCCAGGCGGCACTTATTGCATTCCTCAACCTCAAACTTGCACCCCGTATGACACGCCACGGTGTACTTGTCGAGGTATACGGCGAAGGTATACTTCTTCTCGGCGACAGCGGAGTAGGTAAGAGCGAAACCGCAATTGAACTTGTAAAGCGCGGTCACCGTCTTATCGCAGACGACGCGGTGGAAATCAAGAGAGTTTCGAAGAAAACCCTTGTCGGTGAATCCCCCGCAATAATCCGCCACTACGTAGAACTTCGCGGAATAGGTATAGTCGACGTCCGCCGTATATTCGGTATGGGAGCGGTAAAACAGTCCGAAAAAGTCGAACTGGTAATCAACCTTGAACCGTGGGTGCAGGGAAAAATGTACGACCGCCTCGGCATTGACGAGCAGACGACGGAAATCCTCGGCATTGACGTCCCCTCTATAACCATTCCCGTCCGCCCCGGAAGAAACCTTGCCATCATCATAGAAATCGCCGCAATGAACAACCGTCTAAAGCGTCTTGGCTACAACACGGCAGAAGAGTTCAACAAGCGTTTGATGGAATCTATGGGACTCGGCGGCACACTTTAAAAAACATAAAATCACTTCCTTAAATTTTTCATTAATTTTTGCATTTTAGGGAAGTGATTTTTTTCTTTTTATCTATTGACAAACACTCTTTTGTTTGATATAATTCAACTTGTACAGATGAGTTAAAAACCAACAATATATCAAGAGGTGTAATATGATACAGTTGATGAAGAAAAAATTGCTTTTTGATGAAATGGAAGTGCTTTATAATAAGCCGTTTACCGAAGAAAGTTTCAAAGAGGATTTTGAGATAAAAGCAGGGAATTGGTACGTCGAAGACGGCTGGCTCGTCGGAGAAAACAGAACGAATTTCGCTGCAATGGCAATATCGAAAGCCGACTACTTTGGCCCTATTATGATGGAGTTTGACGCGCAGACGATTTTGCCGTGCACACACGATATAAACGTTATGTGGCACGGAAGTTGGAACGAGAGCACGAACACCCGCGATATCGCATACGTCGCAGGTCTGCAAGGTTGGTGGGACGGAAAAATAGGTTTTGAACGCTCGCCCGAATACGTCCTCAACGTCGCTACGCAACTTTTGGACTTCGAGCCCGGCAGAGTATATCACATGGCAGTCGGAGACATCTACGGTCACGTGTTTGTCGTAGTCGACGGCAGACTCGCACTTGAAGTGACAGACCCCAACCCCATTGACACGGAAAAATGCGGAAAAATAGGATTTGAAGCATATTGCAGCAGATTGAAATTCAAAAATCTGTGTGTGAAAAAAGTCAAATGGACAGACGATATAAAGGAATATGTTCCCGAATTTTGATATTTAGAGGGTAGAATAATGCATAAAAAAAGTTATAAGTATGAAGGTATGTTGCTCGGATGCGCTATGCTCTGGGGATTGCAGTTTCCGATGCTCAAATTCGTCGGAGAAACCTTTGACGCAACGAGTCTTCTCGTTATTAAATTCTTTTTGAGCGCGGCAATTCTCGTTGCACTTGGTTTTAAAAAAATAAAATTTCAAGGCAAAAAAATGCTTTTCCATAGCGTAATGCTCGGCGTTCTCGGTGCGGTGCAGGTCTATTTCCAGACGGTCGGTCTTGCGAATACAAACCCCGCAAACTCAAGTTTCATAATTACCACAAACGTCATATACGTGCCGATAATTATGTTCTTGTTTTTCGGCAGAAAGCCGTCTCGCAATATGATAATCGGACTTGTCGCGATAACCGTCGGATTTTTATTCATATCGGGTATAGTAAATATTTATCCGTTTAGCGTAAGTCTTTCCCTCGGTTTAGGTGACCTTCTATCGCTTATCTGTGCTATACTTACCGCCTTTTACTTGGTATATTTCAATTATCTCTCCACAAAATACGACGAATATTCGGTGAACGTGATACACTTGGCAAGTTCTTGCGTTGTTATGGTTTTGGTATGGATAGTACTTCTTTGTCTCGGACAGACGCAGATGGACTTTTCGAATATTCCCGCCCTCGGCGGACTTGTATACTGCGGTATTTTTGCAGGCGGTATTGCGACAATGTTGCTTGCGAAGGGTACTGCCCACGTAGAAGCATCGAAAACCGCCATACTCTGCGGACTTGAACCCGTCTTTGCGACACTTTTTGCCGCAATCCTTACTGTATTTATACCGAGTCTCGACGGCACTCTTACGCTTTCAATCGTGCTTGGCGGCGCGCTTATACTTTACGGCGCAATAAAAAGTTCGCTCTTGCCCGACGAAAAGGAAAATTAAAAATATAAAAAACGCGGCGCTTGTTTTCAGCGCCGCGAAAGACTATTTTATTTTTTTGACGGATTTACGGTTTGTGACCGTAGGTACGAATACTTTTTTAAGCGGCAGTTTGCCGTTTACCACCGCTTGCGCGGCGATTTCTCCAATGTCGCCTTTTGCGTGAGTTATTGAAGTAATGTTGTAAAGATTTGAGACGATAGTATCGTCAACGCTTACAAGCGATACGTCATCAGGGATTGAGAGATTTTGCGAATGTATCGCATCAAGACAATCCTTCGCTATCTGGTCGTTAAAGCAGAAAAACGCGGTAACTCCGTCTTCGTATGCTTTTCGTATGTTGTTTGAAATGTCACAGTCGAAACTTATTTCTTTTACGTACGGGAAATTCTTTCTTGCATAACCCATTCGCATATCTGCGATTCGGTTGTTGGGAAGAGTAATGATAGCAACCCTCTCGTGACCGTTTTCGCGCAATAGAGTTGTCGCAAGTTCGCCTATCTTTTCTTCGTCCATTATTACGAAAGACGCACTTTCTTTATCATAAGCCGCGTCTATCTGCACGAAAGGAATGCCTGCGCGTGTCAATTCTTCGAAAGCGCTTTTTACTGCTTCTTTGTCATATTCCGCTTCTGGACTTACTTGTATAATAACACCGTCAGACCCTCTTTTCACTATCTTGCTCAAAAGTTCTAGCGTCTCTGCCGTAGAATCTTTTGTGTCTCCGACAATGAAGTTGACGTTATATTTGTCAAGCACACCTGAAATTGACTGTATATAATACGGAATGAAATAATAGTCGTTCATATTCAAAAGCACGTCGACCGCCGCTGCTTTTGAACTCGCCTTGCAAAAAGTGCCCTTGCCGTGCCTCTTTTCGAGCAATCCCTCGTTGACAAGCACGGAGAGAGCCTCACGTACGGTAAGACGCGCCACGTTGTATTCCTTTTGCATCTCGCTTTCGCTTGGAAGTTTGTCTCCCTCTTTTATTTCACCGCTTTGTATCTTCTTTCTTACGGTGTCTGCGAGTTGGACGTATATGGCTTTGTCTGCGTTTCTGTCTAACATCATTTCAACTCCTTATTTTCTTTCGCTTACATTATACAACATTTTTTCAATTATTGCAATCAGTTATTGAAAACACTTTGTGTTTATTATATAATGAATTTATAAAATACTCGGGAGGTATTTTAATTATGTCTTGCAAAATTTGTATTATTGGCGCAGGAAGCGCCGTATTTTCTCTGAATCTTATCAAGGACATCTGTGTAAACAGCCGTTTCAACGGTAGCACAGTATCGCTTATGGATATAGATGAAGAAAGACTCGAGGCTATATACGGTCTTTGCACAAGATACGCAGAGGAAATGAATCTCGACATCAAAATAACGAAAACGATGGACCGCAGAGAAGCGATGCAGGGAGCAGAATTCGTGCTCAACGTTGCCCTCGACTACGGTCACGAAAGATATAGACAAGGTATAGAAGTCGCATACAAAAACGGCTATCGCTTTGGCGGAAGCCTTCACGTTTTGCACGATGAAGCCTTTTTCATAAACTTCCACCAACTTCGCTTGATGGAAGAAATCCTTGTCGATATGCTTGATATATGCCCCAACGCATACTACATAATGGTTGCAAATCCCGTTCAGGCAGGCGTTACGTATCTCTCTCGTAAATACAAAAACGCGAAAATAATTGGTATGTGCCACGGCTATACGGGTGTATACCGCGTAATTGAAGCGATGGGACTCAAAAGAGAAAAACTCGACTTCGAAATCGCAGGCGTAAACCACTTTATATGGCTCACGAAATTCCGCTATGACGGAAAAGACGGCTACGAATTGCTTGATAAGTGGCTTGAATCTCACAACGGAAGACTCATAGACGATAAAGAAAGACTTGAAAAATTCAGTCTCGCCGCAGATGAAATAAATCACAAGGCGGTAGACCTCTACAAGAGATACGGCATATTCCCGATAGGCGACACACCCAGCCCCGGCGGCGGTGCGTGGGGTTGGGAATACCACACAAGCGACGAAGTGGAAAAGGAATATGAATCCACCCCTTACGAATGGTATCAGACCTACTTCAAAGCCTGCGAAGAAAACGTCGCGGGTATAAAGAGAGTCGTTGAAGATAAGTCGATAAAAGTATCAGAAGCATTTTCGGATTCCGCATCTGACGAGCCTATGATACCCCTTATCGAAGGTCTTGCATTCGGCACGGGTAACAAAGTTGTGGTAAACGTACTCAATAGCGGCGGCTATATGAAGGGACTTCCGACAGATTACGAAGTCGAGATAGCGGCAATAGTGGACAAAGAAGGCGTTCATCCTATCTGCAACGACGGATTGCCGAGCGCAGTTATGTCTCACTTGATGCGCGATAGAATTGCCCCCGTAGAAATGGAACTTGCCGCATTCGAAACGGGTAAAAAAGAATATCTTGTCGACCTTGTAATGATGGACCCGTGGACATAGACAAGAGCGCAGG
Organism: Eubacteriales bacterium; assembly: GCA_045653255.1. Lineage (GTDB taxonomy): Bacteria > Bacillota > Clostridia > Oscillospirales > CAG-272 > UBA1740. The sequence continues at coordinate 6,819 of JAZOLR010000022.1, forward strand.
CAGAAAAACTTATAAACGATATCTTCGCGCTTCCTTGCAACGCGGATATGAAAGAATACTATAAATAAGAAATACTAAATACGGTGAAACTCTTATGGTAAACTATAATTTGTTCAACACCTCGCAAGACCATAGCCTCAACGTGTTCAATGCGATGAAATACTGCAAAGAGCACGGAGAAGACGGAATATTTTTCCCTTGCGGTGAATACCACTTCTATCCCGAAATGGCATCAGAGCAAATATTGTGCGTGTCAAACAACGATATATACGGATATAGAAGAATAGCGTTTTCTATATCCGACACGGACAATTTTTGCATAGACGGCAACGGTAGCAGTTTTATATTTCACGGACATATTATACCTTTCTATATAAAAGGCTCGAAAAATATCACGGTGAAAAATATCGCCTTGGATTATGAAAAGACCCGTACGCTTGTATTGAAAGTTATAAATCGGGGCGAGAACTTCTTTGAAGCAGAAGTGACGAATTCGACGGAATATAAAGTGGAAAACGGAACTTTGCTTATCCGCTCGTCAGACGAAAAATTCGACAGTCTCCACTTTATTATGATAAGAACAGTAGGCGATAGCGACGAGTACGAAAAGGGCGTAGGCGAAGAGTTTTTGTGTATGAACAATAACTTGTCGATTAGCGATATGGGAGAAAGAAAACTTCGCTTTGAAGGCAGTGAACTTGATGTGAAAGTCGGTATGCGCTTGACTGCTTCAAGCGATAACAGAACTGTTAGCAATATCGTCATAAACAAAAGTAAAGACGTCACCCTTGACAACTTGACTATGTATTCAAGTTATTCTATGGGCGTATTGGCACAAATGTGCGAAAACGTCACAATAGATAAAATGACAGTACAAGCGCACGAAGGCGAGATTGTCTCGCTTTCCACAGATGCCACACACTTTGTGAATTGCCGAGGACTTGTCAAAGTAACGAACAGTTCGTTTTCGAACCAACTTGACGATGCACTCAACGTTCACGGTATCTATACGCGAATAACCCACGCACAAGACAATTATATCATCGTAAAATATATGCACAAATCCGCAAAGGGTATAGACATATTCAACGATGGCGATGAAATTTGCATTCTCAACCCTCGCTCACTTGTCGCAGGGAAGTACTGCAAGGTAGAAAAAGTTGAAGTCATAAATCAAAATTATACGAAACTCTACCTCGATATAGACACAAGCGATGTTACAGTCGGTTACGACGTTGAAAATATCACGAATAACTGCGACCTTCTGTTTGAAGGAAACCGCGTCTTCAAAAACAGAGCAAGAGGAATGCTCGTCGGCACAAGAGGAAAAGTAGAGATAAAGAACAACTACTTCCACACAAGCGGCGCATCGATACTCTTTGAAAGCGACGGCGAGTTTTGGTTTGAATCGGGCGGCACTACCGACGTAAAAATAAGCGGCAACACCTTTGACCGTTGCTGTATAGGCCCTGAACATTGGGGAAATAGCGTGATAGAAACCGTCTCGCGAAAAGAAGACGTTGAGGGCGAATATTATCACAAGTCTATAATCATAACCGACAACGAATTTATAGGTAACACATCCACTTTGTTGATAGCGGATAATATAGAAAGCCTCGTTTTCAAAAACAACAAATCCGACAGAGAAATGCTTTACGATATAAAGCGTTGCAAAACTGTTGATATAGAAAAGTGAACGACAGTTAATACGCGGAAGGAAAAGTTAATGGAAAAACTTACAGATAACATAATAGAACTAAACCGCGACGTAGAATCATTCGTCGTGCAGGGGGCGGCAGGGCGCACTATCTTCTTCAACGATAAGTACAGACCGTTGCAGTTTGTCCATTGCAGCGATATGCACAATCGCCCCGACCTCTTTTCGAGAATGATAGAATACGTCAACTACTACGACAAATATTTGTCATTTGCTCTCCACACAGGCGACTATTGCGGCGGTTGCCAACTTGAATATACTGATATGTATGAATGTGCGGAATGCTCTCGCCCTGTATACAACTGTGTTGGTAATCACGATAAAGAAGAAAATCTCGATTGGGAAAAAGGCCAACCGAAAACCGCTACGAAAAAATCCGTATACGAAAGACTTTTCAACCACACGCAAAATTGGAACGTAGAATTTGCTCCTATAGAAAATTCTATGTCGTACTACAAGGATTTTGAAGAAAACGGCGTAAGACTTATAGTCCTTGATTGCTATTACGACGTGGAAGAACAGGCGAAATGGTTGCGCTCCGTGTTGAACGGTGCGAAAGAAAAAGAACTTCACGTGCTCACCGCATCTCACGAGCCCACCGCCGAGATAACAGACAAACTCGACGTTACATTTAATAGCATAAACGATTTTTCGAAGATAAAATCCCGCAGAAAAAAGAGCCTCTACGAGATTGCGATAGCGGAATTTGTAGAAACCGGCGGTACGCATATTTGCCAC
>JAZOLR010000023.1:0-4245 GCA_045653255.1 Eubacteriales bacterium
CGGAAAAAACAAGCAAAATATAATTTGTTGGAGAAAACCGTAGGTTTTCAACCTTAAATAGAGATGAATTTATACCTACGAAAATGTCTGTAAGCGAACGAAAGTATAAATAATTTCCCTTTTGCTTGTGGTGTCACCAAAATACGAAGCCGAACTAGTTTTCAAGGGATTTTTTGTATTCAATATACTCCTCGTACGTGCCTGTGCGATCGTGGATTTTATCGGGTGAAAGTTCAATTATACGGTTTGCAACCGTGTTTACGAGTTCGTAGTCGTGAGACGAGAAAAGCACGTTTCCGCGGAAGTCGGAAAGACCGTTGTTTACTGCGGTGATGGATTCAAGGTCGAGGTGGTTTGTCGGTTGGTCGAGAATGAGCGCATTCGAGCCGAACATCATCATTCGCGCGAACATACATCTCACCTTTTCGCCACCCGAAAGTACGCATACGGGTTTGAACGCGCTCTCGTTTGAGAAGAGCATTCTGCCCAAAAATCCGCGAAGGTAGGTTTCCGTCTGGTCTTTTGAATAACGGCGCATCCAGTCGATAATACTGTCGTTGCAACCGTTGAAGTATTCGGAGTTGTCGTGTGGAAAATAGGAAGTCGTGATGCTTACACCCCACTTGAACGTTCCTGCGTCTGCTTCTTGTTCGCCCATAAGTATGCGGAAGAGCGCAGTAACGGCGAGTTCATTGCCGATAAAGGCAATCTTGTCTCCGCGGTTGACGTAGAAAGAGAGATTTTCAAAGAGCGGTGTGCCGTCTTCTGCATACTTCGTAAGTCCGTCAACAAACAAGATGTCCTTTCCTGCCTCGCGGTCCATATCGAAACCGATATAGGGATAACGGCGAGAGGAAGCAGGGAGTTCTTCAACAGAGAGTTTCGAGAGAAGTTTTCTTCTTGAAGTTGCCTGTCGTGATTTTGATTTGTTGGCAGAGAAGCGCGAGATGAACTCTTGGAGTTCTTTTATCTTTTCTTCGTTTTTCTTGTTCTGTTGCTTTATCATTCTCTGTATAAGTTGGCTTGACTCGTACCAGAATTCATAGTTGCCGACGTACATTTTGATGCCCGAATAGTCAATATCGACGATGTTCGTGCAGACGTCGTTTAGGAAGTGACGGTCGTGAGATACGACGAGCACCGTACCGAAATAGTCGGAAAGGAAGTCTTCAAGCCAAGTAACTGCCTCGAGGTCGAGGCCGTTTGTAGGCTCGTCGAGAAGAATAATATCGGGATTGCCGAAAAGCGCCTGCGCGAGAAGAACTTTGACCTTTTCGCTTTCAAGTAATGTTGACATTGTTGAATAGAGAATATTCACGTCAAGTCCAAGGCCTTGGAGAAGTTTCGACGCGTCGGATTCGGATTCCCAGCCGTTCATTTCGGCGAATTCGCCTTCAAGTTCCGACGCGCGTATTCCGTCTTCTTCTGTGAAGTCCGCCTTTGAGTAGAGGGCTTCTTTTTCTTTCATTATATCGTAGAGTTTGCGGTTTCCGTATATAACCGTGTCAAGAACGGTATAATCGTCAAACGCGAAGTGGTCCTGACGCAAAACCGACATACGCACGTCTGACGGAATGCTTATGTCACCGCGCGTAGGCTCAAGTTCTCCGCACAAAAGTTTGAGGAACGTGGATTTTCCCGCACCGTTTGCGCCTATAACGCCGTAGCAGTTGCCCTGCGTAAATTTCAGGTTAACATCTTTGAAAAGTACCTGCCCCCCGAATTGAAATGATAAATCGGTTATTGTAATCATATTTCTACCTCTTACGTGGTTTTATTCTTAATTTTTGGGATTTTTTGAGAGTTTTGTATAGTAAAAAAGGGTGCGTTTCGCGGACTGCCGAGGACGGCATAGTTAGCGGTTAGTTATTAGAGTAGTTAGTTTACTTTCAACCGTCCGCCGTCCGATGCTCACCGCGCCCTATCGGGTAATCACTCCTATTGTATCAAATATTTCGTGGAAATGCAAGTGAAAAGCGATTTTATCTCAAAAGTTAATTTTGCGCCTTTCTTTTTCTCTAAAGGTGTAAAATTTGCACCTTCGCAAAAAAATAAAAAGTGCAAAATGCACTTTTTATTTTTCATTTGCTTAACAAAGTAAACAATCCAAGTATAAATCCTATGATTGCGCCGAGGTTGATGATAGCGGAGAGTTCCTTTTTCATAATGGCGAGAACGAGCGTTTCGAGTTCGCGGGGAGTCATTGCCTCGACCTTCTCGGCTACTACGCCGTTTATGTCGAACACTTCCGTGAAACTGTCGCCTATGCCGTTTATGAGTTTTACGTAGGTTGCGGTGATTATCTTGCGAATCTGCTCCTCGCCTATATGCTTCAAGGGATTGTGCAGAGGCTTGTCTGCGTATTCGTCTATCTGCGAGGCAACCGCGTTTCTCACCGTTTCTTCGCCGTTTTCGGCTATGAAGTTGTTGAGTTTTTCTGCAAGAGGGGGCAAGAAAGTTTCTATTGTCTGTTCGTTTATGAACAACGCCGCCATACCGAGCGAGGCTTTGTTTTCAAGCAACAAGGGCGCGCCCTGCTCTAAAATTATTTTGCCGAGGTTGACTTGGTTTACCGAGATAAGTATGCGTTTTGTGAAAAAAGCAATCAGTTTCTTTCGCGCCGCGTCAACTTGCTCGTCGCGGAAAAGTTCGTGGAGAACTTCGTTTGCCGTCTTGGTATTGAGTTCGCCCGACGGGTCGCCGTCGAAGTCGATGGGAATATCGAGCGCGTTCATTGCGAGGTCGACCATGTGCTCTTTCGTATCTTCGTCAAGGAAAAGTTTGCGTAGGTCGTCACCTGTGAAAAGATACTGCGAGACCGCACCGCCTATGGCTTTTGCGAGGGCGGGTTTTCTTTTCGGGATAATGCCGGGGGTGAAAGGAATCGTCATTTTTCCTATCTTCCACGGTTTGTAGGGGTGGAACATCATCTTAACTGCGATAAGGTTTGTAAGATAGCCGATGACAGCGCCGATGAAAGGCCCCCATATATACGATAAAATCAGTTTGAACGTTTCCATTGCAGTTTCCGTATTATTCCGCTACGAAGATGAAAGGATAAATGTCCTGACCGCCTTCGAGGAAGTAGGTTTCAACGTCGGAGAAGGATGCGGAAATATATTCTTCAAGCGCGGCTCTTTCTTCTTCGTTTGCGTCTTTGCCGTAGAATACGGTGAGCATAAACTTGTCGCCGCCTGCGAGCATTTTTTCTGCAAGTTTGTTTGCGGCTTCGGTCTTGTTAGGCTCGGAAACGAGCATTTCCTTGTTGACAAAACCGATAAAGTCGCCGTTTGAAATATGAATGCCGTTGAGGTCTGCATCACGGATAGAGGGCGAGATGTAACCTGTCGCAACGTTTGCAATCGCCTCTCTGAATGAGTCTGCGAGCGCATCGGGGTCGCTTTCGTCCGGATTCATTGCCGCAAGAGCAACGTAGCCTGCGCCGAGGTTTTTCGTCTCTATAACGTGTACCTTTGCGCCTTCGTAAATCTGCGCCGCTTGAGACGCCGCCATTATTATGTTGCCGTTGTTCGGGAATACGTAGATGTGGTCTGCGTCAATCTGCTCGAATGCCCGGAGGAAGTCGTTTGTCGAGGGGTTCTGTGTCTGTCCGCCGTCAACAATACAGTCCGCACCGAGTTCGGTGAATATTTCCTTTACGCCGTCGCCGTTGCATACGGTGACTGTCGCGTATTTCTTGTGAGGCGCTTTTGCTTTTTCTTTCGGTGCTTCTTTTTTCGTTTCTTCGCTTTCATTGTGCTGAAGCGACATATTTTCAATCTTCATCGTCAAGAACTCACCGAACTTGCGGCAAAATTCAAGTGCCTTTTCGGGAGTTTTTGTGTGAACGTGAACTTTTACAATGCTATCCGTTTGGAATGCAACTATGGAGTCGCCTATAGTCTTCAAATAGTCGGGAATAACCTTGTAGTCAAATGTGGCAAGGTCAACTTTGCTATTCTGAAGTTGGAGTAAAAACTCTGTGCAGTAGCCGTAAACCATCTCGCTATCGGGACCGAATGCGGAGAAGTCTTGAAGCGCTTTCTTTTTCTCTGCTGCAACGGGAACGGTAGACTTGATTTCCTCACTGTTGAGAACACGGTAGAAACCGTCCATAATGTAGAAAAGTCCTGCTCCGCCGCTATCTACAACGCCTGCCTCTTTGAGTACGGTAAGTATCTCGGGTGTGCGTTGGAGAGATGCGTACATCTCTTTTACAATGTCCGCGAAAAGCGAACGAATGGT
>JAZOLR010000024.1:0-1902 GCA_045653255.1 Eubacteriales bacterium
CGGACACTCTTGAATATCACGAAAAACTCGTTGACTTCTCAACGAAGATACTTCCTACTTTCCGTCCTGACAAGGCAGTTGAGATAGGAAAAGACACGTTTATGCCCTATATCGAAATGATAGGCGTAAAGAGTTATGCAGAACTTCTTTCCTGGCTTTCTGAAAGAATTAAGTTCTTCAACGACCACGGATGCAAACTTTCCGACCACGCACTCGAAGCAGTTCCCTTCGCTATCGGCGACGCCGCTGCTATTTTCGAGAAGAAGATGAACGGTGCAGAGTTGACAGAACACGAAATCGACGCGTTCAAGACCGCAGTGCTCAAGCATTGCGCAGGTGAGTACGTTAAGTATGACTGGGCTATGCAACTTCATATCGGCGCTCTCCGTAACAACAACACAAAGATGTACAAGAAACTCGGTGCAGACACGGGATTCGACTCTATAAACGACCTTGAAATCGCTGCAAATCTCTCTCGCTTTATGGACAATCTTGAAGTTGACGACTGCTTGCCGAAGACCATTCTCTACACGCTCAACCCGAAGGACAACTACGTACTCGGCACAATGCTCGGAAACTTCCAGAAAGCACCTACCGCAGGTAAGATTCAGTTTGGTTCAGGCTGGTGGTTCAACGACCAGAGAGACGGAATGGTTGAGCAGATGAAGGCTCTTGCAAACCTCGGTACGCTCGCTCACTTCGTCGGAATGCTTACCGATAGCCGCAGTTTCGTTTCCTACCCCCGTCACGAATATTTCAGAAGAATTATGTGTAACCTCATCGGCTCGTGGGTAGAGGCAGGCGAGTATCCGCGTGACGAAAAGATGCTTGAAAAGATAGTAAAGGGCATTTGCTACAACAACGCAAAGGCATACTTCAAATTCTGAGCAACTTCATTAAACTTATAGAAACTGTCGCAGTAACGCTCTGTTGCTGCGACAGTTTTTCATATAATGCTTATGCAAATGGGTGTTTTTCTGTTTTATATAGAATGTCAAAACCGCTCTACTTATTGTATAAATCGCTCATTTACTCCGTTTTATATTGACGGAGAAAAAATTATATGATAATATAAAAGTGTAATTTTCGCAAAATACAGACACTACACTTTATCGCGTTATCGCTCACGGCGGTACAGGATAAAAAGAAAAGGCGTAAAACGCAAAAGGAGAATTACGTATGGCATTGTCCGAAAAAGAATTGGCAGTTGTTGCCGAAATTGACAGATGCGCAGATAAAATTTGCGCATTGGGTGACAGAATATTTGAAAATCCCGAACTTGGATATAAAGAATTTGACACATCTGCCAAGATGAAGGCGGCTTTCGAGGGGCTTTCGCTTTTCGTTGCCGACAATCTTGCCGTGACGGGTATTAGCGCGACGGTAGGCGACGGAAAAGATTTTCACCTCGCTATTATGGGTGAACTTGATTCCGTTATATGCCCCACTCACAAAAAAGCAAAGGCGACAGGAGAAGCGCACGCATGCGGTCACGCATATCAACTTGCAGCGCTTTACGGCGCGGCTTGCGGACTTGTCGGAAGCGGAGTTGCAGAGACGCTTGACGGTGCTATTTCGTTTTTGTGCGTGCCTGCGGAAGAATATATCGACCTTGATTACAGAAGAAAACTCCGCGAAGAAGGAAAGATAAAATATTTCGGCGGAAAACAGCAACTAATATACGAGGGTGTATTCGACGACGTTGATATGGCGATGATGGTACACGCGCAACCCGATTCTTACGACAACTCGGTATTCGTTCACGCGGATAGCCTCGGTTTTCTTGAAAAGCAGATGACGTTCAAAGGAAAGGCGGTACACGCGTCGAAACCCTACGACGGAATAAACGCGCTCAATGCGGCGGCACTCGCAATAATCGGTAAGCACGTAACACGCGAAAAA
>JAZOLR010000025.1:0-3020 GCA_045653255.1 Eubacteriales bacterium
AGGGCGAGGGCTTGCTCCCGTCGAAACTTTATATTGTGGCATAACCACAAAAAACTGATACTTCCAAACGGAAGTATCAGTTTTTTTATTAAATAAATATTAGCAGAAGATAAAAAGAATTTTATTTACTCAAAAGTTTAAGCAAAGTCTCGTAGACGAATTGCACACTCGCCTCTCGAACGTTGTTTCTTCCTATATTGCCGAAATGCTTTGTATAGGTGGAAATCCCGCCGTCAACGAAAAATCCGAAACATACAGTCCCGACAGGCTTTTTTTCGCTTCCGCCCGACGGACCTGCAATTCCCGATATTCCTACGCCGACTTCTGAATTCGCGCGTTTTGCGACACCTGCCGCCATTTCTTTTACAATTTCTTCACTTACAACACCGTATTTTTCAATGCTCTCGGATGAAACTCCGAGAAGAGAAGTCTTCGCTTCGTTTGCATAAGTGACGAAAGATAAGTCAAACACGCGAGACGCATTTGCGACGTCCACAATTCGAGCAGCGGCAAGTCCGCCCGTGCAAGATTCAGCAAAAGAAATATGCCATCCCTTTTCCATAAGAAGTTGCACTAAAGTATCTTGTATCGGTTTTTCACTTGAAAAATTCATACGGTTATTCCTCTCTTCGCGGTTTAAATTTTTTCTTCGTTTATTTTACCATAGGTCAACGTGTTTGTAAATACAAAAACTGAAATTCCAACAAAAAAGGTCTGCCTCAATTTGATTTGAAGCAGACCTTTTAAAGATAAACCTACTTTGCAGTAGAAATTATTCTTCGTCGATAGTACGAGTCATTTCTGATGCCTGAACTTCAGGATCAAAGTTGTATATAGGCTCGATGTCTTCGCCCTTCTTTGCTCTTCTTACGTAGTTTGCAGTAATCTTCAAAACAAGGGGAGAGAGAACAAGAACACCTATAAGGTTAGGTATCATCATAAGACCGTTGAACGTGTCGGAGATATCCCAAGCCAAAGAAGAAGTGAGTACCGCACCGAAGATAACAGTACATACGTGGATTATACGGAAGATAACTGTTGTCTTTGCGCCGAAGAGGTATTCCCAAGCCTTAGAACCGTAGTGTGACCAACCGAGAACGGTAGTGAATGCGAAGAGGAACATTGCGATAGCGATGAACTTTTCACCGATATTACCCCAGGAGAATACGGAGTTGAATGCACCTGCAACGAGGGTTGCATCGGTGTAACCCTCTGCTATCTCACCTGTAACTGCGTTGAATACACCGCCGTTAAGTCCGCCTGCAGTAAGTATTACGAGTGCTGTCATCGTGCAGACTACCATAGTATCTGCAAATACTTCGAAGATACCCCACATACCCTGCTTTACAGGCTCTTTGATGTTGGAGTTGGAGTGAACCATAACAGAAGAACCGAGACCTGCTTCGTTAGAGAATACACCGCGCTTGAAGCCCTGAGTAACAACCTTGCTTACTACAGCACCGATACCGCCGCCGACGAATGCTTCAGGCTTGAATGCGTTTACGAATATAGCCTTGAATGCAGGAAGAACGTTAGCGTAGTTAATACCGATTATAGCAAGACTTCCGAGAACGAAGAGAACAACCATAAAGGGAACTATCTTTTCTGCAACGTTTGCAATTCTCTTGAGACCGCCGAGTGTGATAAGAGCGGTAAGTACCATAATGATAGCACCGAGAATTATGTTGTAGAGAGAAACACCCGTGAATACTTCGATAGAAGAAAGTGCAGAAACGTCAAATGCCTGAGCAATGTTTGTAACGATCTTGTTTACCTGACCCATACTTCCGATACCGAAAGAAGCGAGCATCGTGAAGATACAGAAAAGAATTGCAAGTACCTTACCTACGTGCTTCATGCCCTTCTTTTTACCAAGACCGTCTACGAGGTAGTACATAGCACCGCCGGACCATTCACCGTTTTCATTCTTGCGGCGATAGTAGATACCGAGAACGTTTTCTGAATAGTTTGTCATCATTCCAAAGAAAGCGGCAACCCACATCCAGAACACAGCACCCGCACCGCCAATGCAGATAGCGGCGGCAACACCTGCGATGTTACCTGTACCGACAGTTGCGGCAAGAGCAGTACAAAGCGCCTGGAAAGGAGAAATAGAACCCTTTTCCTTACTGTGCTTGATAACGTCCTTGTTGAAAAGGCTACCAAGTGTGTTTTTGAACCACATACCAATGTGTGAAACCTGGAAGAATTTTGTAAGCACGGTGACTATAATACCTGTACCAATGAGCAAAAGTAAGCCAAAAGTACCCCAAACAACGCTATTGATTTCACCGTTTACGTTTTCAATAACGCTTAAAATCTTGTCCATTCTAAAATGAACCTCCTATAAAAATTTATTGTCAACCGAACAAAACAAAAAACACCGCTATCATTCGGATAGCGGTGAATAAAGAGAAGACGATACAATAAAAATTATCTCGTATAAATAAATCTATCTGTCCTTTTGCCTGAGAGATTGAGGTATAACCTTTTGCCCCTTCGGCATCCGCGCGTAGCAGACTTCTCCAGATTGCTATCCGTCAACAGTCTCCGTCATACGACACCCGAGAGTATTACCCCTTTGGAAAGGCGAAAAGCCTAATCTCCTGTTGATTTCATTTAGCCTTATTCAGTTTAACGAATATATAATATCACTTTGTTAATAAAAAGTCAATAGGTGTTGACAAATTTTTGACATTTTTTTCAGAATACGCCGTTTTTTTTACGTAAAACCTGAAAGTGAAACTTCCTAACATTTATTTCTGTATACTGTTCTTATACTGCGACGGCGACATGTTGAAGTTCTTTTTGAAGATTTCAGAAAAGTTCGAAAGAGAACCGAATCCCGAAGAAAAACACGCATCCGACACAGAAAAACCGTTTGAAAGCAGAGTGCGCGCACATCCTATGCGGTATTTCGTCAACATATCAATGAATGACTCGCCCGTTGCGCGTTTGAAAAGTTTACTGAAATAGGTTGGCGTATATCCCACTTCCGTCGCCGCTTGCTCCAGGGTGAT
>JAZOLR010000026.1:0-3280 GCA_045653255.1 Eubacteriales bacterium
TGCAAAAACACACTCATTTTCGCGGCAGTAACGGGACCTGTTTCCTACATCCTCTCGTTGCTTATCGCGTGGTTTATCAACGAACTTTCACCTAAAGTTCGTGCAATCGTAACACTTATATTCTACGCACCTTCCATTTCAGGTCAGGTTTACCTCGTATGGAAAACAATGTTCTCAAGTGACTCGTACGGTTGGGTTAACGGTTCTCTTATCAATATGGGTATCATTGACTCCCCGATTCTTTGGTTCGAAGATGCAGATAGAGTTATGGGACTTTGTATCGTAGCAGCGCTTTGGACCTCTCTCGGTACTGCGTTCCTTTCGTTTATCGCAGGTTTGCAGACAGTTGATAGAAGTCTTTACGAAGCAGCAGCGGTTGACGGAATAAAGAATCGTTGGCAGGAACTTTGGTTCATCACCTTGCCGAAGATGAAGCCTCAGATGCTCTTCGGTGCGGTGCTTGCAATAACTCAGTCCTTCGGTTTCGGTGCGGTTGTTACCGCGCTCTGCGGATTCCCCTCAGTTGACTATGCGGCGCATACTATAATGCACCACCTTGACGACTACGGCGGACAGCGTTACGAAGTAGGTTATTCATCAACTATCGCAGTTATACTCTTTATAATCATGTTGGGCTCTAACATTATTATAAAGAAGGCTCTTTCAAAGGTGGGACAGTGATATGGCAAAGAAGTTAAGAACTAGAAATCATAAAGTTGTCCTCAACCGTTCGGTAGGAGGCGACTCCGGAATTACATTTGTGCTCGTTCTCATGGGCGCGTTCATGTTCCTCCCTATGCTGTATGTTATCATGCAGTCGTTAAAGCCTCTTGATGAATTGTGGATGTTCCCCCCGAAGTTCTACGTTATCAATCCTACGCTTACGAACTTCACTGATTTGTTCTCTCTTATGAACGAATCTTGGGTTCCTTTCTCAAGATACATATTCAATACTGTGTTTATCACGGCGGCAGGTACTATCGGAAACCTCCTCTTCGCATCTATGGCGGCATACGCTCTTTCGAAGTTGAAGTTCCCCGGCCGCGAAGTAATGTTCCAACTTATCGTTACTTCACTTATGTTCCACCCTACGGTAAACCAGGTTGCACACTTTATTATCCTTTCTTCTCTCGGTTGGGTAGATACTTACCTTGCTATCATAGTTCCCGCACTTGCAGGTACAATGGGTCTTTACCTTATGAAGCAGTTTATGGAAAGTTCAGTATCCGATGCAGTTCTTGAAAGTGCCCGTCTTGACGGCGCTTCCGAGTTCAGAACGTTCTGGGTAATCGCAATGCCTATGGTTAAACCCGCTTGGCTTACGCTTATCATCGAAACGTTTAAAAACCTCTGGAATACCGGTGCTTCCATTTACATCCACTCCGAGCAGTTGAAAACGTTTAACTATGCAATTCAGCAGATAGTTACCGGTGGTGTTGCGCGTGCGGGTGCAGGTGCGGCGGCTACCGTTGTAATGATGGCGGTTCCGATCATCGTATTCGTCCTCAATCAGAGTAAGATTATCGAAACGATGGGATCCAGCGGTATGAAGGATTAAGGGAGGAGAAAGAATGAAAAATATAATAAAGAAGGCATTCCTCCTCGTTGTATGTGCTTTGATGCTCATCACCTCGATTCCTTTCACCGCATCGGCGGAGGAACCCTACAAGACTTATACCTACTCAATTGACGGTTATCCGTTGTATTCCCCTGCGGCATACTCCCCCGTTATGACAGTAGACTCCAAATACATCGGTCTTCTTGAAGGAAGCGGTGTAGCAATAGACAATCCGACAGATATCTTTGCAGATAAAAACGGAAACGTCTACATAACCGATACGGCAAACAGTCGCGTCGTAGTAACAGACAAATTCTACAAACTCAAGTTCACAATCGGCGAATTCTCTAACCAGTACGGTGCAGTTGACTCGCTCAACGGCCCTCAGGGTGTATACGTAAACGATGAATACATCTACGTTTGCGATACCGCGAATTACAGAATCGTTGTATTTGACCTTGACGGTAACTTCGTAAAAATCATACCGAAGCCCGAATCCGAACTTTTCGGTAAGAGCAACACCTACAAGCCCGTCGCTATGGCAGTTGATAAGTACGGAAGAATCTTCGTTATTTCTTCCAGTACCTATCAGGGTGTTATCGTTATGACAGAAGACGGTACGTTTACAGGATTCGTAGGCGCGCAGAAAGTTACCTACAGCGTTATCGATATGGTATGGCGTCGTTTCATGAACGACGAGCAGAGAAAAGCATCTCTCTCCTACGTTTCAACCGAACTTAACAACATCACGGTTGACGAAGAAGGCTTTATCTACGTAACAGTTGTACAGAAAGACGAAGCAAAGCAGATTGCAGCGCTCACGTCAAAGACTGCAGACTACTCCCCTGTAAAGAAACTCAACTCCAAGGGCGCAGAAATAATGAAGCGTAACGGCTTCTTCGATCCCGGCGGAGAAGTTGCTATCACAGTCGTTTCAAGCGACAAAAACGTAATCACAGGCGCGTCTCAAATTAAAGACGTTGCAGTTGGTCCTGAAAACACATGGACTATCATAGACGCAAAGAGAAGTAAGACCTTTACTTATGACCAGAACGGTAACCTCTTGTTCGCTTTCGGTGACATCGGTGAAATGCTCGGTCAGATAAAGACACTCGCAGGTATCACCTATCAGGGCGACTATATGCTCCTTCTCGACAACGCGACAGACTCCTTCACAGTATACAGAAGAACAAACTACGGTGATTACCTTATCAACGCTATCAAGTGTGAAAATGACCGTAACTACTCCGATGCTATTCACGCTTGGGAAATAGTTCTTCAGTACAACAACAACTTCGATACCGCATACATCGGTGTTGGTAAGGCGTACTACAGAGACGGTGAATTCGCAGAAGCAATGGAATACTTCAAAGCAGCGTATGAAACCGAAAACTACTCACGTTCTTATCAGGAAGTTCGTAAGGGTTGGATTTCCGACAGTTTCATCGGTATTCCTAACCTCTTCTGGATACTCATCATTGCAGTTGCATTCTGCTTCGGTCTTGTTAAGTTCCTTGGCTGGGCAGGCAAAGTCAACAAAGAAGTATCTATCAAACCCGGTAAACGCACGTACGGTGAAGAACTCATCTACTGTTTCCACCTCGCGTTCCACCCCTTCGACGGTTATTGGGACCTTAAGCACGAAAAACGCGGCTCCGTTCGCGGTGCTATCACGATAATGGCTCTTACCGTTGTCATGTTCTTCTATCAGTCGGTTGGTAC
>JAZOLR010000027.1:0-5907 GCA_045653255.1 Eubacteriales bacterium
TTTTAAACTTGAAGGCGAGGATGAGTTTTTTACTGTGCCAAACGGTGTAGCACATTTCCTTGAGCATAAAATGTTCGAGAACGAAGACGGCACAGATACTTTTGAAAAATTCGGTCAACTCGGCGCTTCGGCAAACGCATATACGTCAAACGAAATGACAGCATACCTTTTCAGTTGCACCGATGAGTTTGAAAACTCTCTTGAAGTGTTGCTTGAATACGTTACCCATCCATACTTCACAGACGAAAACGTAAAAAAAGAACAGGGAATTATAGGGCAGGAAATAGGAATGTACGATGACAATGCATCAACACGCCTATACTACGAGTTGCTCAATTTGCTATACAACAATAACGCTATTAAAATCAATATCTGCGGCACTGTTGAAACCATATCGCAAATAACCCCTGAAATTCTCTATAAATGCTACAACACATTTTACAATCTTTCAAATATGGCACTTGTGGTTTGTGGCGACGTTGACCCCGAAACCGTAAGAAAAATTACAGAATCAAAATTGACCGCAGCAAAAGAGCAAATGATAATTTGCTCTTATCCTGAAGAGCCAAATGAACTTGCAGGAAAAAGCATCACGTTCAAAATGCACGTGGCAAATAAAATATTCGCCATCGGAGTAAAGGACAATTCACGCATAACGGATAGAAAAGAACAGAAAAAACGCGCGTGCGCTATCAATATGATAAACGAGCTTACTTTCGGAAGTTCGGGGAAACTTTATAACTATCTTTACGATAACGGATACATCAAAAATCACTTTTCCGCAGAATATGAGTGGTTGAAAAATTGCGCGCACGACGTTATAATGGGCGAAAGCGATAAACCCGAAGAAGTATTTGAAATTTACAAAAAAGAGATTGAAAAAATCAAGCAGAACTTCTTTGAAAAAGAAGACTTTGAAAGAATAAAACGCGTTTTGTACGCCGATTACATTAGATCTTTTGATAGCACCGACGATATAGCAAACGCTTTCATTGACAGTGTATTCTGGGGCGTTGATTTGCTTGAAACAGATAAGATCATACTTGACGTCGATTATGATTACGTCAAAAACATTTTCTTAGAGCTGTTCAACGAAGAATATACGGCCTACGCCGTTGTTGCACCGCTCAGTGAGGAGGAATGATATGCTTAGAGTCAATTTAATATCTTTCCCAGGGTTAGGGATACCTGCATTTAAAATCAACAGCGTAGCGTTTACTCTTTTTGGAAGAGAGATTGCTTGGTACGGAATCATAATTACTTTAGGTATGATTCTTGCCTGCCTTTACGTAGCATACAGAGCCAAAGAAAAGGGCATCGTATTAGACGAAATTCTTAATCTTGCAATATTTGTAATAGTTTTTGGAGTATTAGGCGCTCGTCTTTATTACGTATTAACAAGTCTAGATTCTTATGACAGTTTCATCGAAGTTTTTCAGATATGGAATGGCGGCCTTGGAATTTACGGAGGAATTATAGCAGGTGCAATAACGCTTCTCGTTTATTGTAAAGTGAGAAAATTCAGTTTCCTTATGTTTGCCGACATGGTTTGCCCCGCCGTTATGATAGGGCAAATTCTCGGCAGATACGGCAATTTTATGAACGCAGAAGCATACGGTTCTGAAACCGCATTGCCTTGGAGAATGGGAATACAGAAAGTTTATAACGGTATTCCTTACGGCGAAACTATTTACGTCCATCCTACGTTTTTCTATGAATCTATGTGGAATCTTATAGGTTTCTTACTTATAAATAGTTTCTATAAAAATAAAAAGTACGACGGACAAGTGTTCTATATGTGCTTTGCGTGGTACGGTTTCGGAAGAATGTTCATTGAACTCTTGCGCTCCGACAGTCTATACCTCGGTTCTAACCACGTTTGGTACTTGAAGATTTCGTTCCTTGTAGGACTTATATTCTTTATCGTTTTTGCCTCACTACTTATTTATAACTATGCAAAAAACAAAAATATCAATACAAACAAGGAGAACTAAAAATGGCAACAATAATGTCAGGAAAAACCGTATCTGAAGCGGTAAGAAAAGAACTTGCTCACGAAATAGATGGAATTAAACTCAACATGGGAATTACTCCCGGACTTGCAGTTATCATAGTCGGAAACAACGAAGCATCAAAAGTGTACGTCAGAAACAAACACAAATCTTGTCTTGAAATAGGTATATATTCAGAAGTTCACGAAATGCCCGAAACCACTACCGAAGCAGAACTTTTAGACTTGATAAACCGTTTGAATGCAAATAAGAACATACACGGAATACTCGTCCAACTTCCTTTGCCTGCTCATATTAACGAGCAGGTAGTTATCAATTCTATATCTCCCGAAAAAGACGTCGACGCCTTCCATCCGCAAAATGTCGGAAAAATAATGATAGGCGACTATGACTTTTTGCCTTGTACACCTGCAGGCGTTATGGAAATACTTGATTATTACGGCATTGAAATTGCTAAAAAGACCTGCGTAGTAGTGGGCAGAAGCAATATAGTAGGAAAACCGCAGTCACTTTTACTTCTTGAAAAGAATGGCACAGTAACAATATGCCACTCAAAAACACAGAACCTCGCGGACGTGACACGAACAGCAGATATACTTGTCGTTGCAATAGGCAGACCTGATTTTATAACAGGCGATATGGTAAAAGAGGGTGCGGTTGTTGTTGACGTAGGTATAAACAGAATGCCCGATGGAAAACTTCACGGTGACGTTGAATTTGAAAGCGTTTCGCAAAAGGCATCCGCAATAACTCCCGTCCCCGGTGGAGTAGGTCCTATGACAATAACAATGTTGCTCAAAAACACCGTAACAGCAGCAAAAAAGAGCATTCACAAATAATTTTTACTTTTTTATGCAATATTATCATTTTAGGTATTGACTTTTTGATTTTTTTGTAGTAAAATATATCCGTTAATTTGAGATTTTATATCTCTTTGCCGAAAGCGAAGGGAGGGGAATAAGAGATGGCAGAAATCAGAGTTAAAGAAAATGAAACTCACGATAGCGCTCTTCGCCGTTTTAAGCGTCAGTGCGTTAAGTCCGGTGTTTTGACCGAGCTTCGCAAGAGAGAGCACTATGAGATACCCAGCGTAAAACGCAAGAAGAAGTCCGAGGCTGCAAGAAAGCGCAAGTTTAAGTAATCTTGTACGCCCGAAAAAATAACAGGCAACTTTGTTGCCTGTTATTTTTTTATTTCCATAATTTATGCGTTCTTTTTTTGGTTATTATTAAATAAAAAGCAAAACATATATACATATTCAAAAACAACGCAAAGGAAAAAACTATGAAGTTGATAACAAAAATATGTATATTGAGTTTAATCTTTTATATTTTGGCTTTTTCGGTTTCTGCCACAGAAGAAACTTCATTCAGTTGGTATGTAATCAGGAACAAAGAGCATAACCAACCAAAACTCGATAGTAACATGTCGTTTATGAAGAATTATAACGCAGTATACGTAGACGAAAACAAAAAGGAAGAAAAGACTCTATATTTAACATTTGACGCAGGATACGAAAATGGAAACGTAGAAAAGATTGTAGATGTCCTAATTGAGAAAGATGTTCCTGCCGCATTTTTTCTCCTTGATAATATAATAAAGAAACACCCGAACCTAATAAAAAAGATGGCCGACAACAACTGTATAATTTGCAACCACACAAAAACGCATAGAGACATGAGTAAGATAACAAACAAAACAGAGTTTGAAAATGAACTTTCATCACTTGAAAATATATGCGTACAAGAATCGGGAGTCGAAATGAAAAAATTTTACCGTCCGCCTGAAGGAAAGTTTTCTGAATTGAACCTAAAATATGCAGATGAACTTGGCTACAAAACTGTATTCTGGAGTTTTGCTTATGCGGATTGGGATAATGAAAAACAACCGACACACGAAGAAGCAAAAAGAAAGATATTAGAAAACACCCACAACGGCGCAATTATTCTTTTACACCCCACGTCAAGCACAAATGCCGAAATTCTATCCGATCTCATCGACGAATGGCGCAATATGGGATATACTTTTGCATCTCTTGAAGAATTATAAAAATGGCGCACCATTTAGTTTGGTGCGCCACAGTTTTTTTATATTAAGTCTTCAATTTCTTCCGAGGGAACGTCATCTCCAGACGAACCTTCGTTCGCATAGGGGTCTATCATAATTTCCTTAATCTTGAAATATGCCGCAAATGCAGCAATGTAAGATCCGGCAGAAAACAGAATTATAAACGGCATCGCAATTCCGAGAGGCATGAGAATTCCCCCAAGCCACATAAAGAAACCGTAATTTATAATAACCAAGATCAATATTCCAAGCAAGGCAAGTATGTTTCTTTTGAACCCTACCAAAGCAAAAATCAAAGAATTTTTCAGTATTTTGTAAATAGAGAGATCAAACGTTATCATCTGCATATAAATATAGAAACGCATAAATATATACAAAACACCGATAACAACGTTAAACCAAAATACAACACTTGAGAATATAGTAGACAAATCCGACAAAAGATTTATGATATTAAAGGGAATTATCAACAATACTGCAAAGTCAAGTATTCCAAACCAGAAGCCTTGTTTTTTGTTTCGCTTTATAGCGTACCAAAAATCAGACCACATAAAAATCGGCTCGCCTTTAACAAGGTTTCGGATAATATAAGTAGTACCGACCTTTACTAAGCCAAACGTCAACGCCATAGTAAGCGACAATCCCCAAAATACGTACGACATCGTTGTCATCGCTGCAGACTCTATCTGTATACCTTCAATGCCAAACAATGCCATAGTAGAAGGCAGTATAGCGGAAGTTTCGGGAGTTGAATGCAACATTATACCGTGTAGTTGCGGAAAAAACCATGACTCCGGAGCATGATATTCAATTTGAAAAAAACCCGACAATGCCAAAACTGCAAAAATGAAAGGGAAGTTTCCAAGCACCATAAATATGTTAACACTCAAAAGTCGGTTAAAGTTGCGTCCAAAACTTTTAAAGAAACCTTTCAAATCGGGAGTTATAACGGCATCTTCTTTGCTAACGCCTTTCCCGTCTCGCTGGATATTAAATAATTGGAATTTTTTCTTTTTTGGCTTTTCTTCCTTCCAAGAAGCCTCAGCGCTATATTGCGAAAAATCCTTCAAGATAATAGTCTCCTTGTTTATAATTGTATCATTTTTCACTCAACACATATATTGTAACATTTTCAACTGCTAAAATCAATACTTCATTGTTAACAAATTTATTTTGTTTGACAACTTTACTTGATATAGTAAAATTGTTGTGGTATAATTAGTCGATTACATTTTACGAGGAAACAAAAATGAACAAAGAGTCCACCATTAGCATATTTCGCACTATTCCCGTTCTTCAGACAGAACGACTTTACCTTAGAAAGATTTTACCCTCAGACTACAAAGATATGTATGAGTATTCACGCAGGGATGACGTGACAAAATATTTAATGTGGAACAAGCACCCTTGCGAAGAACATACAAAGCAGTATATTGAATATCTTCAAAGCAGATATAGAATCGGAGACTACTACGATTGGGCAATTGAAGATAAAAACACAAAGAAAATGATAGGCACGTGCGGTTTTACGCATTTTGACTTTTCCAACAACTCGGCAGAAGTAGGATATGTCTTAAACCCTTCATTCTGGGGGCAAGGCATTTGCGCCGAAGCCGTAAGCAAGATAATAGAATTCGGTTTTGAAACACTTGGATTGAAGAGAATCGAAGCACGATTCATGGAGGAAAACTTTCAGAGTCGAAGAGTTATGGAAAAGTGCAACATGAAATTCGAAGGCATTTTAAAATCTGCAGTATACGTGAAAAAAGAATATAAAAACATAGGCATCTGCGCAATAGTAAGATAATCCTCTGTAATATTAGTTTGT
>JAZOLR010000028.1:0-10169 GCA_045653255.1 Eubacteriales bacterium
CATTCAAAATAGTGAAAGAGCAATGGCTAACTGGCAAACCTATACGTATGCTTACGGTGGCTGCAATAAACCTCATAAACGAGGGTGAAGAAAAAACGCAAATCGACCTGTTTGCCGATACAAACGATGAAAAGAGAAACAAAGCGGCAACACTCGAAACTACGATAGATAAAATCAAAGACAAGTTCGGAAAATCTTCAATCTCCCGCGCAGGCTATATAAAGAACGATATAGGCATTCACTCGGAAAGCGCAAGAAAAACCGATGACCCAAAATAAAGACCGGTTTTTGTAAAACTCTTGACATTTTTGAAAAAACGGTGTATATTAGATTTACGGAAGTTATCTCAAGGTTCGTCTTGGACGTTCTGTTTGGGGCATTTGTTGCATCAAACTCTTGAGTAACTTCTCCTTTTTTGCTCTTGACTTTTTCTTTTTTTTGTGATATATACTATACTATAGGTGAGCGTTTTCCTTTAACGTCTTGGACGTACGCCTTGCGGATTTTATAAAGTCAGCGAGATATTGGGAAATGCTCATTTTTGCTCTTGGCTTTTTGCGGTTGGTGTGATATACTTTAGTTAGAGGTTGGCTCATTTATATCTGAAGCACTTTTGGTGTGAGGGAGGTACGAGAGTTAATCTCTGCTTTTTTAAAATCTTGAATGCGATATATTGCCTTGGCTTTGCAGTGTGTTTGTTCGCTTTTTTTGAAAAAATTAAAACCGTCTATGACATAAAAGTGTATGTCGCAGACGGTTTCTTTTTTATATTTATTCGCTTGTTTTTTGTAGTGTTATGATTTTGCTTGACAAGTTTTCCATATCTTCTGATAGGTGTGTTACCATTATTATCAGTTTGCGTTTTGATAAATTTGTAAGCGTTTCATACAGTTTTTCGCGCAATGAAGAATCAAGTTCTTTTGTTGGTTCGTCAAGTAAAATAATCGGTTTGTCTGATGCAATCGCTCTTGCGAGTGAAACTCTTTGTTTCATTCCGCCCCAAAGTTCACTTGGAAGTTTTTCAAAGTCGTTTGAATCAAAGCCGACGGACAAAAGTGCATCCATTGCGGTTTTCGTTCTTTCACTATTTGAACCTTTTGTAACGGTGTAAACGTTTTCGAATGCGGAAATCGCAGGGAAGAGTCTGTATTCTTGGAATGCAACGGCGCAACGGTCTATACCGCCGCCTGCAATATTGCCTTCAAAGTCGCGTTCAAGACCTGCTATGATTCTCAATAGCGTGGTTTTTCCACATCCGCTTTGTCCTGTTATTACGTATATTCCAGTGTCTTCAAACTCTGCAGAAAAGTCGGAAAGGACTTTCTGTTTGCCGTATGATTTGTTGATTTTGTCAAGCGTGATAGCGGTTTTGTCGGGTAGAATGATTTCTGACTTGCTCTTATTTCGTCGCATCTCTATACCCCTTTGGAAGTAGTTTGAAAAGTTGTTTTACCGCATATTCGAATATCATACTGATAACTACAACTGTGATTGTCCATGCAAAAAGGTCGGTCATTTCAAGCGTAGATTTTGCGAAATATATTTCGCGTCCAATTGAATTCGAAGTATAAGCGAGTACTTCCGCCGCTATTCCTGCTTTCCACGCAAGACCTAGTGACGAAGTTAGCGCGGACACAAAGTAGGGAATGATCATTGGCAAATACAACACTCGCATTCTTGTTTTAAAAGGTAGATTAAAAACCTTTGCGGTTTCGCGCAATTCTGTGCTAATGCTCTTAAAACCTACGGTGAGATTCGCGTGTACAACGGGCACAACTATTATAGCCGATATAAATACGGGGAGTATTTCTCCGCCCGTGAAACTCCATACGAGTATTATAAATGAAGCAACGGGTGTCGCCTTTGATACCGCGATAAGCGGCGAAAACAAAAACGCGAAAAGGTCAGATGAAGCGGAAAGAGAAGCGATAATAGTTCCTATCACAACTCCCCACAAAAGACCGAGTGCTATTCTGGAAAGCGATGCGGCGGTTATGCGGTAAAATTCCAAATCTCCGCACAACTCGAAAAGTCTCGTAGCCACTTTTGCAGGAGTTGGTAACAAAAGCGAGTTGTCGATTAGCAATGCCGCTACGTGCCAAGCACATAACCAAAAGAGAATTGATAATACGACAAACAGAGGCTTTTTCCAAACGAAGTTTTTATTTTGCAACATAGTAGAAGTTTTCATCGGGAAGTTTTCCTCCGATAGCAGTTTTGTCCATATTGTAGAGAACTTTCAGGAATGCTTCCATTGTTGTTTTCATTTCCTCACCGTCAATATAAACGATATTGCATTTCGGGAGTGCGGATTTTGCGATAGGTGCTTTTGGAAGTATTCCAACGTTTGCAATGCAGTTTGCTGCCGCTTCAAGATTTTCTTCCGCTGATATGAATTTTATAGACTCTTCATAGTCGGCAAGGAATTTTTCAAGTGAGGTAGGGTAGTTTTCAATGATTTCGTTTCTCACTACTATGCATCCCTGCGTTACGGGATTTTCTTCAACGTTGTCCCATTCTTTGGTGAGGTCGAGCGCGATAGAAAGATTTGTGTTTCCGCCTGACTTCGCTTGTGTCATTGCTACAGTAACTTTCGGTTCGGGAAGAAGTGCAATTTCTGCAATGCCACTTGCTGCCGCCGTTGTGAGACTGTCGAGGTCTGTATAGTCGTAAGCGAGGGTGACGTTTTCGATACCTGCTTTTTCAAG
The DNA here is from genome assembly GCA_045653255.1 of Eubacteriales bacterium. Classification (GTDB taxonomy): domain Bacteria; phylum Bacillota; class Clostridia; order Oscillospirales; family CAG-272; genus UBA1740. The sequence continues at coordinate 2,709 of JAZOLR010000028.1, forward strand.
AATGTTTTTAAGAATGTATTCAGGAGTTTGTCCCGGAGTTGCTACGTATACCTTTTTGCCTGAAAGGTCGGAAAGCGATTTTACGCTTCCCGTGTTATCGAGAATGTAAAGCACGCCGAGCGTGTTGAGTGCAACTACGCTTACTTTGCCTTCGGACTTGTTGTAGAGGGTTGATGCGGCATTCGTGGGCATTGCCGCTACGTCAATGTTGCCGCCTATCATATCGGAAAGAATAGCGGACGGGTCGCTATATATCTTTATACTTTCATATTGCTCTGACGTGCCGCCGATTGCATTGAGGTCTTCTATCAACTTTGCCGCGCCCATTCCCGTAGTTCCTGAAAGAACGCCTATTTTAAGGGCTTTTTCGGGTGATTCGGACGGCTTTTCTCCGCATGCAAACATAGAAGTGAGCATGAGAACAACGAGTGTTAGTGCGATGAGTTTTCTTGTGAGTTTCATTTTTTTGTTTCCTTTTCTTTTAATATATTTTTTAATTTTTCTTTATCCTTTATGATTATTTCGGAGTTCTTGCGCTCAATAGCCCCCGCCTCTTCGAGCGAACCGAGAATGCGGTAAAGAGAGGCGCGCCCTATTCCAAGTGAAGAAGAAATCTGCGTCATATTAAGGCTTGATTTCAATTTGTCTCCGTCACAGTTTGAGAGTAGAAATTTTGCGGTTTTTTCTTCCGTGCTGCGAGAAGCGAACGAGTCGATTTTACCGTTTAAAAACCTTATCCGCCCTGAAAGAAACTCTATATAATTGATAGCGATTTGAGGAAAATTACGGATTAAAGTCTCCATTCTTTCTTGACTTATGAACATAACTTTGCTATCGGACTTTGCGTATATTGCAGTGGGAAACGCTTCATCATTGCCGAAAAGTGCCGCCGCACCGAATGAATCTCCGCTTTTAAGTTTTGTCAAAAGCGTTCGCTTTCCCGAATGGGCGCGGTACACGGATATGTCGCCGTCAAGTATGAACGCTATCGAGTTTTCAAAACTTTCGCAGTCATAAATTTTTTCTCCTGCGCGGTACATTTCAAGTCGGTATTCCGATGCCTCAAGCGCTGCGCGTATATTTTGCTCTTCCATTCCTTTGAAAATGAAAGGAGACGAAAAAATAGTGCCTTCGTTGATTGCTATGTTCACGTTGTCTTTCATACTTCCTCCCTCAAATTTGTCGAAAAATAAAAGTGTCTCATTTGAGACAATTTTACCACAAAATACCGCACAAGTCAATAGCAAGACGCGAAAAAACAAAAATTATAAAATTATGTCAAAAAAATCACGAAAAAAGACCGAAAATATGCAAAAAAATGAAAATAAAAGTAGTCAAAACCCTTGCAATATAAAAAAGTATATGATATAATATATGTAGATAACTTGCGGACAAGGCTTCCGCTTACCTATAAATTTCGTTTTTTAAACAAAAAATCGCTTTTTTACACAATTCAATTATTTTGTGAGGTGCGTATGACACTGCTTAACGTTTTTGCGGCAGGTGGTAATTGGTTCACCACTTTGCTTTCTTATATAAGAGTTCAAATAGTCAACATTTCCATATCCGACATTTTGGATATTCTAATTCTTGCTGCGTTGCTTTATTTTGCCATAAGGTTTATGAAGAAGCGCAGAGCGGAGAAACTTTTCCTCGGTATAGGTGTTTTGATTGCCATAGTTGCAGTCAGTAACTTCATCGGTCTTTTTGCCGTTGGTTACATACTCAGTTACTTGCTCCAGTCGGGTATTTTGGCTATCATCGTTATTTTCCAGCCCGAAATTCGTGACGCTCTTGAGCGAATGGGCGCAGAGCCGTTGCGTGGATTCAAAAACCTCTCAGGTAACAAAAACAAAGAAAAAGAATTTGAAAACGGCATAGCCGCAATATGCGAAGCGGTTATGGATATGTCGAGAACGAAAACGGGTGCGCTTATCGTTATTGAGCGCGGCTCGGAAATTAGCGACACTATTCGTTCAGGTGTTGCAATAGATGCAAAACTTTCGCCCTACCTGCTCAGAAACATTTTCTTTGATAAATCTCCTCTCCATGACGGTGCGGTAGTTATACAGAATATGCGCCTCGCTTATGCGGGTTGCTTACTCCCCTTGACGAGAAGAGTAGATATTGATATGGACTTGGGAACCCGTCACCGTGCCGCTATCGGTATGAGTGAGTCAAGCGATGCCGTGGTAATCGTAGTTTCTGAGGAAACGGGTACGGTTTCACTCGCTTGTAACGGTGAATTTTTGCGTGAGTTTACAAACCAGACGCTTAATGCAAAACTCACCTATCTTCTTTCCAACGCAACAGAAAACAAGGACGTCTCCCGACGCGGACTTCTCTCAAGGTTCTTCGGACTTGGCGAGAATGAGTGAATAGGGGGTAATGATTATGAATAACAAGAATAACAGAATTACTTTTGATCGCGTTTGGCCGTTTCTTCTTTGTGTGCTTCTTGCATTCTTGATGTGGCTCTACGTTATGTATGTGCGCGCACCCGAATATGACCGCGTGTACGAAGACGTTGAAATAAAAGCCGTCAATCTCCCTGCGAGATTTTCCGATTACAAAGTTGAAATTTACGACGATGAACTTACCGCTACTTTCCGCGGAACAAATATGAATCTCGCAAAGTGCGGGGCAGATGACATCGTCGCCATTCTTGACCTTTCTTCGATTACCGAAGTTGGTCTTGTGAGCATACCTGTCAGATATTCTTATCCTGACGGAGTTACTCTCACTTGCAAAGATGAAATTAGCGTAATGGTAAACGTTACCGCTCCTCAATCAAGATATTTCACTGAAATTCCCGTAATTATCCGCAACAACGGACGCGAGGGAGAGGACGCACTTGACGGTTACGTTCTTTATGCACAACCGAAAAAGGTTGAAGCGTATATAACTTCCGTAGATTCCGCATTCAAAAATATGGATTCTTCCGACGTAGTTGCATACGCAGACGTTTCGGACCTCAAAATTACCGCTCCCGGTACTTATTCATCGGTAAAACTTGTGTTTGTAAGTAAACGCGGGGTAGAATTGAACGACCCGAACATATACATTGAAATAGTTGCGGAATTGAAACAGTGAACCGTAACAGATAAACTTCATAACAGTTACAGCTCCGGCAAGGTGCTATACCTTGTCCGGACTTACTGTTTTTATAATGAATTTTTACGGAGGAGCATTATGGCGAATTCATACGTTGTGAATAATATATCACTTTCGCTTGACGACAACGTCGAGAGTGCTTTCCGTATTGCAAAAAACAAACTCAAAAAGATAAATGCACTCACCGCAGATGCCGAATTTTCCGTTTTTCGTCGTTCAATAGACGCGCGTAAGAAAAACGACATTAAGTTCGTTTATTCCGTTCTTGCTACGGGAAACTTTGGAAAAATTCCCGAAACTCTCCAAAAAAGAGAAGGTATTGCACTTTTGTGTGATGCGACGCCCGAAGTGTGCATAGGCGAAAAGCCTTTGTCTTGCCGTCCGCTTGTTGTAGGTACGGGTCCTGCGGGTATGTTTGCCGCACTCTTGCTTGCGGAAAACGGATACCGCCCTATCGTTATTGAAAGAGGCGGCGACGTCGCGGACAGAGTAAAAAAGACAGAAGAATTCATAAACGAAAGAAAACTTGATACAGAGACTAATATACAGTTTGGCGCGGGCGGCGCGGGCACATTTTCCGACGGAAAACTCGTCACGCGTATAAACGACCCTGCATCTTCATACGTTTTGCGCAGATTGGTTGAATTCGGTGCACCGAAGGAAATCCTCTCTATTGCAAAACCTCATATAGGGACGGACTATCTTCGCAAGGTGGTCGAAAACGTACTTTTGAAAATAACAGAGTGCGGCGGTGATATTCATTATCACACGCGCCTTGATTCCATAAAAAGAATGTCCGACGGCATGCTTGAAGCGACAACGAACAAAGGCAGTTTTGCTTGCTCTCTTGTCGTTCTTGCAACGGGACATAGCGCAAGAGATACTTATAACTCGCTCATTGATTCAGGACTTGCTATCGAGCCGAAACCCTTTTCCGTCGGTGTTCGTGTAGAGCATCTTCAGAAGGATATCGACCGCGCTCTTTACGGCGATTTTTGCAATCATCCTGCATTGCCGAGGGGAGAATATGCACTTTCCGCAGACACCGACAAAAGAGGTGTATATACTTTTTGTATGTGTCCCGGCGGTCAGGTTGTTGCCGCCACGAGCGAAGAAGGCGGCGTTGTTGTCAACGGTATGAGTTATCATGCACGAGACGGCAGAAATGCAAACTCTGCGGTCGTGGTTTCTATATTCCGCGAGGATTATGGAAATACGCCCAAAGGCGCGATAGAATTTCAGAGAAGAATCGAACGCGCGGCATTTGTGGCAGGCGGTAATAACTACAATGCTCCGATTTGCACAGTTGGCGATTTTTTGAATGACAGATTTGGCAGTGAACCGAAATCGGTTTTGCCTACTTATATGGACGGTAAGGGATGCACAATTAGTAAAGTCGGTGATTTCTTACCGGGGTTTGTTTGCGATTCGCTGAAAAGCGGTCTTTTGTCGTTTGACAAAAAAGTGAAAGGTTTTGCATTCGAAGAGGCAATTCTTTCGGGTGCGGAAACAAGAACGAGTGCGCCCGTGCGTATTTTGCGAAACGAATCAAGATGCGCTATCGGTACGGACAATATTTATCCGTGCGGCGAAGGCGCAGGCTATGCGGGTGGAATAACGAGTGCCGCTCTCGACGGTATGCGTACCGCCCTTGAAATAATAAAGGTTTATAAGCCTTTCGACAGGTAAAACGGACAGTTTTGCTATGTCTTTTTCGCGCTTATTTTTTGCGCGGCCTTAAAGTTGATTAATAATATGGGAGGCGATAGCGGGTATTCCGCTTCGCGAATATTTTATATAATGCAGACTAAAAACAAAATTGAAAAAGAGAAAAAATGGCTGATAAAGGGCGGGGACTCTGAATCGGCTCGTGAGGCAGCAAAGAGAATTTCTTCTGCGCTCAACGTTGGCTCTGTTATGGGTTATTTGCTTTATAACAGAGGTTACGAAACCCCCGAAGACGCTATGGCGTTTATCAATGCGGAGAATGAATTTTTCTACGACCCCTTTGAACTCAACGACGTTGACCTTGCTGTTGAAAGAATCCGCCGCGCCGTTGAAAACGGAGAAAAAATAACCGTTTACGGCGATTATGACGTTGACGGTGTCACTTCCGTATGTACTATGTGTCTTTACCTTCGCTCTTGCGGTGCGAACGTGGATTACTACATTCCAAACAGAAGCGGAGAAGGATACGGAGTTTCCTGTGCGGCGATAGAATCGCTTAAGCAATCGGGAACAAATCTTATAGTTACGGTAGATACCGGTATTACCGCAAACGAAGAAGTTGAGTACGCAAAAACACTCGGCATTGATATAGTCGTTACCGACCATCACGAGTGTCGCGCTGACTTGCCGAATGCCGTAGCAGTGGTAAATCCTCACCGCCCCGACTGCCGTTATCCTTTCAAGGAACTTGCAGGTGTTGGCGTTGTTTTCAAAGTGATTTCTGCCTATGAGCAGGTAAGAAGCGGTGACACGCTGATAAATTCCGTGAGAAGAATTTGTAAGCAGTATTCCGACCTTATCGCTATAGGAACGATAGCGGACGTTATGCCTATCCGCTACGAAAACAAACTTATAGTAAAGGGCGGTCTTGGACTTATCGAGTCTTCGCCCCGTCTTGGTTTGCGAGCCCTTATGGAAGTCGTTTCTTCGCAGACGGAGTCAAAATCAAGATATTCCAAAAAGCCTAAGCAGGCGAAGATAACGTCGGGATATATCGGTTACACCATAGCCCCGAGACTTAACGCGGCGGGAAGAATAAGAAGCGCGTCACTTGCGGCAGAACTCTTTTTGACAGATGATGAAACCTACGCAAACTCTATAGCGGAAGAACTCTGCAACGCAAACAAAGAGCGCCAGAATGAAGAAAACCGCATAATGAAGCAAGCGTATGAAAAAATAGAAAAAGAACACGATTTTTCACGCGATAAGGTAATAGTTCTTGATGCTGACGAGTGGCATCACGGCGTTATAGGAATAGTTGCGTCGAGAATTACCGAAAAATACGGTTTGCCGTGTATTTTGCTTTCGTTTGAAGGTTGTTCTCCCGAGTCTCCTTCCGACTCCGACGTTGCGAAAGGTTCGGGCAGAAGTATCAAGGGTATGAACCTTGTTGATGCTCTCGTTCATTGCAGTGACTGCCTTGTAAAATACGGCGGTCACGAACTTGCTGCCGGTCTTAGCGTCACGAGAGGCGAACTTGAAAACTTCAAACGCAAAATAAACGAGTATGCAAACGAAACGTTGAATGAAGAATCCACCGTTCCTACACTTGAAGCAGATTGCGAGATTTCATTCAATGATATCAATCTCAAGACTGCAAAGGAAATACAGTATCTTGAGCCTTTTGGTGTTGGAAATCCTGTGCCTTCATTCGTTTTGCGTTCCGCTACAGTTCTTGAATGCACACCCGTAAGCGGTGGAAAACATACCCGCTTCGTCTTGGCAAACAATGAAGCACGTGAGCGTTCCTGCTCGGCTATATATTTCTCTTGCGCTACTTCCGACATTGATTTGTTTGTCGGTGACAAGGTTGACGTGATGTTCAATCTTGACGTAAACGAATGGGCAGACAAGCAGACAGTTCAGATGATAGTCAAGGATATAAGACTTTCGGAAGAGACGAAAAAAGAGAAAATGAACGAGCGCGAACTCTTTGAAAAGATTTGGAAGGGCGGAGACTTTTCAGCCGACCTCAATATTGTTCCTACACGAAACGATTTTGGCGTTGTGTACACAATGGTTGAATACTCTGTGAGAAACGGTTGCGACTGCATGAGTCATAGCCTTATACTTTCAAAACTTTCCGCAAGTAATATAAATTACATAAAACTCAAATTTATAATTCGCATACTTCAGGAAATGAACGTCCTAGGTATAGAGGAAATAGAAGATGAAGTCTATAAATTCAAACTTCATTATTCTACGAAAAAAACCGACCTTGAGAAGTCAAACCTTCTCCGACGACTTCGTTTACAACAAAAATAACAGAGGTTCTTATGAACGGAATTGAAGATTTAATTCGGATACTTAAAGAAACCGAAAAAAATTACGATATAGAAAAAATACAAAGAGCGTATGAATATGCGGCAGCCCTTCACGAAGGTCAGTTCAGACAGAGCGGAGAGGCTTACATCTCGCATCCTTTGGCGGTTGCCGAGATTGTAATATCCCTCGGTCTTGATACTGATTCTATATGCGCGGCACTTTTGCACGACGTAGTTGAGGATTGCTCTGACAAGACCAATCTTGAAGAAATTAAGAAAATGTTTGGCGAAGATGTTTCCGTGCTTGTTGACGGTCTTACGAAGATTGTATATATGCACCTTGACGACAAGGAAG
>JAZOLR010000029.1:0-7661 GCA_045653255.1 Eubacteriales bacterium
TTTCAAGTGCGGTTATTTATTATTTATATGCTCGGACAGGTATTTTATTACTCTCTCCGCCGCAATAGAACGAGATGCTTTTACAAGAAGAATATCTTTGTCGCAGAGGTTTTCAAGAATGTTTTGAGCGCATTTTTCAAAATCGTCTTTCGACTCGACAGAGAAAATAGCGCCTTCGGGAAAACCTGCTTTTTTTGCGCCTTCCGCATACGCTTTTGCGCCTTTTCCCAAAGTGAACAAAAGGGAAATACCGCTTTTCGCTATATACTCTCCTACTTCAATATGCATTTTTTCGGAGTCCGTACCTAATTCAAGCATATCACCGAGCAGGGCGCAAGTGCGTGCGCCTTTGTTCTTTTTTAGTGCGTAAAGTACGTCTATTGCCGCACGCATTGATTCGGGCGCTGCATTGTAGCAGTCATCCAAAACCGTGATATTGCCTATATTATATATCTCTTGCCTTTTTTTGACACCCCTGAAATTGAGAAGTCCTCTTTCTATTTCTTCTGCGGTCATACCGAAAACAGTACCCACCGCCGCCGCATAGAGTGCACCCCAGACAAGATGCGCGCCCGATGCGCTTATTTTCATCTTGTGAGAGTCAGCGCCGTGACAGAATTCAAATTCAGTGAAATTTTCACCGACAACCGTGTTTTTCGCACAGAAGTCGCCGTTACCCGAGAGGGAAGCGAAAAGAGGAGAATATTTCTTGTATTTCTCTCGTCTAAGCAAAGGCTCATCGCCGTTGAGAATTATCGGCGCGCCCTCTTTCATTCCGCTTACTATTTCCATTTTTGCCTCGCAGATATTTTCCCTTGTACCCAATCTTTCGAGGTGAGAAGTGCCTATCATCGTAACGACGGCAACGTCGGGATTGACCAAAGAAGAGAGGTATTCAATATCTCCTCTCGCGTCCATTCCCATTTCAAAAATGCATAGGTCAACGTCGTTCGGCATTCCGAGAATCATCATAGGAAGACCTATTTCACTGTTGAAATTGCCGTCGGAATAATAAACGGAGAACTTTTCTTTCAATACGTTATAAATAAATTCTTTCGTTGTGGTTTTTCCAATGCTTCCCGTTATCGCTACTGTCTTTTTCCTATTCTTTTCATAATGGTCTTTTGCGAGCATACCTAGAGCCTTTTTCGTATCGTCGCAGAGAATTACCGCCGCATTTAAGTCTTCGTTTGCGTATTCGCACAACACAGCAGAAGCGCCGCACTCTATCGCTTTACCGATATATGCGTTGCCGTCGAAATTCTCACCGCGGAAAGCAATGAAAAGGTCGCCCTTCTGCACTTCGCGCGAGTCCGTTACTATTCCGTACACTATATTGTCCGTGTAAGAAGTGCATTTTGCGTTCATTATTTTTATCGCGTCTTTTACCGGCAATGGGTTAGCAAGCGTTATTCTCATTTTTTATTATCCCCATTCTTTTTCTTTTTTTGCGTGTTTTCAACTATTTTGCGCTCGTCAAAGGAAAGTGTCCCCGCATCGTCTATATGATAGTTTTCGTGACCTTTTCCGGCGAGTATTATTATGTCGTTTTTCTTTGCGTTTTCTATTGCGTATTCAATAGCCTTTTTTCTGTCAAGAATAACTCGCCTCTTGTTTATGTCTTTCATTCCCGATAAAATATCTCTTATTATGTCGCGCGGTTTTTCGTTTCGCGGATTGTCCGTCGTCACAATGACGAAATCAGAAAGTTCTTCCGCCGTTTTTCCCATTGGCGCGCGTTTGGTTTTGTCTCTGTCTCCACCGCACCCGAATAATAAAACTATTCTTTCGTCGCCTTGGCGAAAATTTCTCACGGTGTAAAGCAGATTGCGAAGTGCCGCTTCCGTGTGTGCGTAGTCTATGAATACGGAATACTCGTCTGTGTCAAGCGCAATTCTTTCAAGCCGCCCCGATACGCTTTTCATTCTGCCGATAGCATCACGCGCAGAAGACGGAGAAACACCGAGTGTCAAGGCTGCACAAATCGCGAGAAGGGAATTGTAGACTGTGAATATAGCAGGTATCGCACACTTCACGCCAAAACGCAATCCGTTAGCCGAATAGGTATATTCTACTCCCCGACTGCCGAGAAGTTTCACATCTTTTGCATTGCAGTCGCCCACCGTCTCGACACCGCACGTCACTGCGGTGCAAGTGGAATTTTGCATCATAAAATCCGCGTATTCGCTATCAAGATTGAAAATTCCGTATCTGCATTTTGAAAACAGTTTCGCCTTCGCCCTCGCATAACTTTGCATATCACGGTGAAAATCCAAATGTTCAGGTGCTAAATTCGTGAAAATTCCGCATTCAAAATATATAGGCTCTACTCTAAAAAGTTCGAGCGCGTGAGAGGAAACTTCCATTATTACGTGAGTTATCCCCGCGCTTTGCATCTTCGCCAGAATTTCAAATAGCACTTCGGGCGCAGGAGTTGTCATTGTCTTCAATCTGTCGCCGCGCACGTCGCCGTCTGGCAGACTGAATACGCATTCGTCTATAAGACATTCAACCGTACCTATAAGACCAACTTTAAACCCTGCAGTCTTCAGTATGTTCCTCAGCATATACGAAGTCGACGTCTTGCCGTTAGTCCCCGTAATGCCGATAATTTTCATTTTGTCTTGCGGCGTGCCGTAATATCGCGAGTAGATAAACGGCAATATTCTCCGCGTGCTTTCTACCTCAAATATAGGTATATCGGGCATTTCGCCTGTTATCGCGTCTTTCTCTGCAATAATAGCGACAGCGCCGCGCCGCGCAATGAAATCAATTACTTTGTGCGTGTCGTAATTTTCTCCCGCCACGCATACGAAAAGGCAACCTTCTTTTATCTTTGCCGTGTCTGTACATACCGATGAAAATTCAATTCGGGAAACAGAAAAAAGAGAAGTGTACTCACCTTCAAAAAGAACTTCGGACAGTCGCATAATCACCTCGTAAAAAGTATTTTGCTTTGCTATCCTTTTTCTTTTACGTTCGTTTCTTTAAAAATTAAATCAGTCTCTGTCGTCGTAGAGGAATCTCACAGTAACAACAGTTCCGCGGTCAACCGCCGTACCTGCCGCTATAGATTGGTAGGTAGCGCGAGCGTATTCTGTGTCGCTTATCGCGTAATTCTGCGAGCCTTCTATCTTTATGTTAAGTCCTCTTGATATAAGAATCTGATTTGCTTCGGTTACACTCTTGCCGAGAAGGTCGGGTACAACTGACGTCTCTGTGCTTGTGTATTCCGTGTAGAGAACGACAGTACCCATATTTTTCGTGAGCGCAGTGCCGGAATAAGGTGTCTGCGCCGTTATTATTTCGTCGTCTTTTGCACTGCCTGCATCGCAAGTAAGTCCAAGTTTCTTTATAAGTGCCTTTGCCTCGCCTACCGTCTTACCTACGTAGTTACCTATGTTCACCGACATAGAAGCGAGTTGCTTGTCTGTGTAGTTGGGTTCATATCCGAGATAGGGCATTATCTTTGACAAAAGGTCAGATATGTAAGGTGCGGCAACGGTTGCACCGTAGTAGTTTACTATCGGCTCGTCAACCACGATAAGCACCGCAACTGATGCATTGTCGTAAGGCGCGTAAGCCACGCAAGAACCTATACGAAGCGTGTAGTTTCCGTTTACGTCTGCTTTGTCGAGTTTTTCACTAGTACCCGTCTTTGCCGCTATCCTGTATCCTGCAACGTATGCGTTTTTAGATGCGCCCGTGCCCGATACGCCTTCTTCAAGAATTGCGCTAACGGTAGCCGCCGCGCTTTCCGATATAATTTGTCTTTTTATCTCGGTTTCGTACTTGTAAACTGTGTTTCCGTCTTCGTCTACAAGAGAGTCGATAAGATGAGGAGTGACGAGATACCCGCCGTTTGCTACCGCGCAAATAGCCGTCAACTGTTGAAGAGGAGTTACCTTGAAACGCTGACCGAAAGATGCAACCGCGAGTTCGACAGAACCGAGTCCGCTCTTTGCGTGGAATATAGTCGCACTTTCACTGGGAAGGTCTATACCGGTCTTTTCAAGATACCCGAAATCACCGAAATATTTATAGAAATTATCCGTACCGATTCTTTCCGCAAGTTGCATAAGCGTCGGGTTGCAGGACTGTTGAAGACCGTATGAAAAGGTTATTCCGTGGCCGTGTGCGTTAGGAGAACGCCAACACTTTATCTGTACACCGCCGACAATGTGATAACCCGCGCAAGAGAAACTTGCGTCAGCACTGTTCGTCTTGCCGAGTTCAATACCCATAGAAGCCGTTATTATCTTAAAAGTAGAACCGGGCTCGTAGAGTTCGCTTACTGCCTTGTTTCTCCACATATCGTAGAGAAGAGAAGTCTTGTAGGTGCTGTATTCCTTGCTTCCAGCCTCAAGTCCCGAACTTTCAAGTTTCGCTTGTGAAAGTTCGTCGAGAGTGTAGGGGTCGTTTGAATTGAAAGGCGAAGACGTAGCCATCGCGAGCACAGCGCCCGTGTTTACGTCCATTACAATTCCGACTGCTCTGTTTTGTACTTTGAACTCTGAAACTATCTCTGCAAGTTCGTTTTCAAGTTCGCGTTGAATATAGGAGTCTATCGTCGTAACGAGCGAAAGTCCGTCTACCGCGGGAACAACGCTTGAATAATCATAGGGGATTTCGTTACTGTGTGCGTCAACTGCCGTTATGTATTTTCCGTCAGTGCCCGTCAAGTCATCGTCGTAATACATCTCAAGACCGAAAAGACCTTGATTGTCATTTCCCGTAAAACCGAGCACGTGAGAAGCAAGCGTGCCGTAAGGGTAGTAGCGCGTCGTGCTTGCCTGCATATATATCATACGCGAAAGTCCGTTTTCAACTATGAACTCAAGAACTTTTTCGTGTGTCTTGTCGTTTATTTCTTTTACTATCGTTTCGTCAAGACGGTTTGTCTTTTGTGTCTTTTCATAAATGAAGTCGTAAGAAACTCCGGTTATTTCGGAAAGTCCGCGGGAAATCAAATCTGCGTAATCCGTGTTGAATTTTTCGCTATGTTCTTTTATGTCTTTCGGCGAAATAAAAAGTCTCCACACAGTTTTGTTCGTCGCAAGAAGATTCATATTGGAGTCGTATATATTTCCTCTTTCTGCCGTAAGAGTAGAACTGACGGTTATTTGGTCTATTACTTCTTTTTGATAATAGTCATATTTCACCGTTTGCATGTATAATATCTTGCCGAGCAAAAAAAGCATAAAAATCCCCATACACAAAAGTATTATGGAGACTCTTTTTTCAGTTATATGTGACGTATCTTTTTTTGGTGTGTTCCTTTTGTAGTTCAAACTATTTCCTCCAAATAAAAGGGATAGCGATAATTTGTATTCATCAAACTATCGCTATATCATATTTACCAAAATCGGTTTTTATTCTTATTTACCCAAACCTTCCGAGAATGCGTTCAGAAGTCCCGAGATAAGCGGATTTGCACCGCCCGTGCTTTCGTATGCCTCTGCAGAGTCTTCTGCGGAGATAGTAGCATATCTGTGCTCTATTGCAGTTCTTCTCACCATTCCGAGGTCGTTTGTTGCTATCTCTTCAATAAGAACGAGGTCGTTCTTGTCTTCGAGTTTCATAACGAGCGTCTGCTCGGTCTTTTTGAGTTCTGCCGCTCGTTCGTTCATCGCGGTTATCTCGTTTGTCATGCTGTTGAGATTCATTCCTATGTAAATAAGAAGCATAAGAATCATAGCGCAAAGTCCCATCATAAGCATAGAGCCTATAGGCATACGTGACTTTACATCTTCCGCTACTGCGGCGGAAACCGCGCTCATCGGCATAGTCTCGTCGTTATACGGTCTTGCGTTTGCACGGGGAAGAGAGTTAGCCTTTGTGATTCTGCTCTCGGAAGTTATATCTCTGTGAGGCTCTGCAATTCTTGCCGATGCCTTTGCAGCATAGCCGTCGTTCTGAGCTTTTTTTCTCATTACTTCGCCTATGGCTTCGCCTTTGACTGAATATTTATCACGCAATTTGACAAACATCGGATTGACTTCCGCGTTTCTCGTCGTGAACAAAATCGTGCGCGTCATCTTTTTACTCCTTTTAGATTTCTATATTCCGCGCAAGATTTTTACTTGCGCTTTATAGTTTTTCTGCTATGCGTAACTTCGCACTTCTCGAACGCGGGTTTTCTTCTAACTCACGCTCGGAGGGAAGTATCGGCTTTTTTGATACTGCTTTGATTTTAGGTGACTTCCCGCAAACGCAGACAGGGAAGTTTTTCGGACACTCGCAACCGCTTGAGAGGGAAGCGTAGGTCTGCTTTACTATTCTGTCTTCAAGTGAGTGGAAAGAAATAATGGCAATTCTGCCTGTCGGCAACATTCTCTTTTCTGCCGCCTCTATAAGCGGGGCGATAGCATCAAGTTCTCCGTTTACCTCAATGCGAATGGCTTGGAAAGTTCTTTTTGCAGGATGAGGACCTTGCTCTCTTGCCGCTTTCGGAATGGAAGACTTTATAATGTCGGAAAGTTCAAAGGTCGTCTCTATCGGTTTTATCTCTCTTGCGGCTACTATCTTTCTTGCAATCTGCGGTGCAAATCGCTCTTCGCCGTATTCGTAGATTACCTTTTTGAGTTCGCTCTCGCTATACTCGTTTACCACGTCGCGCGCGGTCTTGCCGCCGCTTGTGTCCATTCTCATATCGAGAGGAGCATCGTGGTTGTATGCGAAACCGCGGTAGTCTGTGTCAAACTGGAAAGAAGAGCAACCGAGGTCTGCGAGTACTCCGCCGAGATTTGTAATGTTGAGTTCGTCAAGCACTCTGCCTATCTCGGAGAAATTTTCATTTATAAATATAACTTGCTTTTCGTATGCGGCAAGTCGTTCTTTAGCAACGGAAAGGGCGGTGATATCTCGGTCAAAGCAAATGAGTTTCGCGTCGGAACCAATACGCTTTACAATCTCAAGTGAGTGACCGCCACCGCCTGTGGTGCAGTCAACGTAAGTGTATCCGTCTCGGATATCGAGTGCTTCTATGCACTCATCAAGAAGGACTGATTTGTGGTTGAATTCAATATCCATATTACAACTTGTACTTCTGAATTATCTCTTTCATTCTTTCTTTTCTTTCGTCGGTGTTCTTTTCTGCCTGACGTGCTTCCCACGCTTCTTCAGCCCATATCTGAATATGGTTTCCCTAACCGGCGATTACAACGTTCTTATTTATATGTGCATAATCAATAAGAGCGGGAGTGAGAGTAACTCGTCCCTGACCGTCGGGGGTAGGGTCTATTGCTTCAGTAAAGAATGTGTCCTTTATGTCATCTGCTTCAAATTCAGGGATGTTTTCAATTATGTTGGATTTCTTTTCCCATTCTTCGACAGAGTAGATTACAAGTGATTCGGAATTGAGATTCTTTGTAATGAAGAAAGTGTCGTCAAGTTTGTCTCTATATTTGGAAGGAATGAAAACTCTGTTCTTTGAGTCAAGTGAATGCTTATAATTGCCAACAAAATACATAAGTTTTTTCTCCTTCCTTAAAATTTCTTGAAAATTTGTGATTTTGCCGATTTTCAGGGGTTTTGATGAAAATCAGGCAAAAACCGTGGGATTATTAAACAATTTGATTGAATTTGGGTAGAATAATCCCCCATTCGCCCCCACGCATAAACATTATAATGCTTTTTTTGTTAAATGTCAATAGTTTTTT
>JAZOLR010000030.1:0-1719 GCA_045653255.1 Eubacteriales bacterium
GCCTTGATGCTGATAAGGATACCCTTTGCACCCTTGATAGAAGTTTCAAGCAAGGGAGAAGAGATTGCAGCCTTTGCCGCCAATTCTGCCTTGTCAGTACCTTCTGCGATACCCGTACCCATGTGAGCAAGACCTGCATCCTGCATTACGGAAGTAACGTCTGCAAAGTCGAGGTTGATAAAGCCGGGAACGTTGATAAGTTCGGAAATGCTTTCAACACCCTTGCGGAGTACGTCGTCAACCATTTCGAATGCCTTTGCAAGAGAAAGACGAACTTCGGAAATCTGGTTAAGACGGTCGTTCGGGATTATGATAAGAGAGTCAACGTACTGCTTGAGGTTTTCAATACCTGCTTCAGCCTGAAGCATTCTCTTCTTGCCTTCGAAACTGAAAGGCTTTGTAACTATTGCAACTGTGAGGATACCGAGGTCATGAGCAACTTTTGCTACTACGGGAGCAGCGCCCGTACCTGTACCGCCGCCCATACCTGCGGTTATAAATACCATATCTGCGCCTGCAAGAAGTTCTTTGATTTCTTCAAGATTTTCCTCTGCCGCGAGTTTACCGGTTTCAGGGAATGCACCTGCGCCGTGTCCCTTAGTTACCTTGTTACCGATAACGAGTTTCTTTGTTGCGCTCGATGCTTCGAGAGACTGTACGTCGGTATTTACGCCGATGAATTCAACACCTCTGAGGTTGCTGAAAATCATACGGTTTACGGCATTGTTACCGCCACCGCCGACACCGATAACCTTAATGTTTACGTTGTTTGCAACTGTTTCTTCTACGCCAAAGTTGAAATCCATAATAATTTTACCTCCTACAAGATACCGCCGAAATGGAAAATCGGCAATCTATACTAAATTTTTTATTTCCCAAATTGTATTTTTGCAGGTTTTCTTTGCGGACATCGTTCGAAAAAAGGTAAAAATTATGTAAAAAAGCCGTCGGCAGAACAAAATATCCGTATAATAAAACCTATTATAAATATATTACAGTTTATTCTGCTTTTTTTCAAGGGCTTTTATGAAATATTAACCGTTTGTTAATAATTTTTATGTAGGTACAGTATTTTATTCCGCGACACCTATATCTGCATCAAGTCGGTAAGTTGCAGAAGAAGGGGTAGAAACGTTGATTATCGCTGTCCTTTGCGTATCACCGTTGAGTGACGGAAGCACGTTGTTGTGGAAAGTGTTTTCCGCCGCCTTTAACTTGAGGTCTATTTCGTTTGAGTTGCCGAGGTCGCATCTGTACTTTCCGTCAAAAATGAAATAGATAAGTTGCGTGTTGGAAAAACTCACGTAGGTGATTTCCCCGAGCAGCGAATAGTCAGCAAGCGCGTCTGTAACTGTCTTTATGTAGTTTGCAACACCTGTAAATTCAATTGTCTGCCCTATTTTTTCTACCGTAAAATTTGGAAGTTTGAGTTTTGTAAGTCCTGCGGTGTCAAAAGTTTCGCCGTTTTCGTAAATATGCAAAACTTTGAGATTTGCGCTTGTTACATAGGTAGTGCCTATATCGTCTTGCGTGTAATACCGTGGGGTGTCATATATAACGGAAACGTGAAGTTTTCTCGGATATACACCGTTTATTTCCACATCTGCCACAAGCGCGGATATTTCCTTTATTTCTTTTTCTGCTTCTTCTTTTTTGAAGGTGTGATAGGATTTTCCCGCATACTTTTCGCACACGGCAAGAATTTCAGAATTTATACTC
>JAZOLR010000031.1:0-1694 GCA_045653255.1 Eubacteriales bacterium
CCGCACTCGGCGTTGGCGCAGGTAACACCCCTGCTATAATAGATGACACCGCAGATATACTACTTGCAGTAAACTCCATAATTCACTCAAAAACGTTTGACAACGGTATGATATGCGCGTCAGAACAGTCCGTTATCGTTCTTGAAAGTGTATACGACTCCGTAAAAGCGGAATTCGCGGCAAGAGGTTGCTACTTCCTCGATCCTATCGAAACCGAAAAGGTTCGTAAGACAATTATCATAAACGGCGCTCTCAACGCAAAGATAGTAGGACAGAAAGCGTCCCGCATTGCAGAACTCGCAGGCGTAAGCGTTCCCGCAGGAACGAAAATTCTTATAGGTGAGGTTGAAAGCGTTGACATCTCCGAAGAGTTCGCTCACGAAAAACTTTCTCCCGTGCTCGCAATGTACAAGGCGAAGACCTTTGAAGAAGCGCTTGACAAGGCAGACAAACTCGTAGAAGACGGCGGCTTCGGTCATACTTCTTCACTCTATATAAATGAAATAACGGAAAAAGAAAAACTTTCCGCTTATATGGCAAGAATGAGAACTTGCCGTATACTCGTAAACACCCCTTCTGCTCACGGCGGTATCGGTGACCTTTACAACTTCAAACTCGCGCCCTCGCTCACGCTTGGTTGCGGCTCTTGGGGCGGTAACAGCGTATCCGAAAACGTAGGTGTAAAACACCTCTTGAACATCAAAACAGTAGCAGAGAGGAGAGAAAATATGCTTTGGTTCAGAACACCTGAAAAGGTTTATATAAAGAAGGGCTGTCTTCCTGTTGCGCTTGATGAACTCCGCACGGTAAGAGGCGCAAAGAAGGCGTTTATCGTAACAGATACGTTCCTTTATCAGAACGGCTATACAAAGCCGATTACAGACAAACTCGATGAAATGGGTATCCAGCACACGACGTTCTTTAACGTTCAGCCCGATCCCACCCTTGCAAATGCAACCGAAGGCGCGGCTCAGATGAGAGCATTCCAGCCCGATACGATAATCGCGCTCGGCGGTGGCTCTGCTATGGACGCAGCGAAGATTATGTGGGTGCTTTACGAGCATCCCGAAGCAGACTTTATGGATATGGCAATGCGCTTTATCGATATCCGCAAGAGAGTCTACGCATTCCCCAAAATGGGTGAAAAGGCATACTTCATCGCAATCCCCACGTCTGCAGGCACAGGCTCCGAGGTAACACCCTTCGCAGTTATTACAGATGAAAAAACAGGAGTTAAATATCCTCTCGCAGACTATGAACTCCTTCCCAATATGGCAATTATCGACACCGATTTCCATATGTCCGCACCCCGTGGACTTACCGCAGCATCGGGTATCGACGCTGTGACTCACGCAGTTGAGGCATATGTGGCAATGCTCGCGACCGACTACACAGACGGACTTGCTTTGCGTGCATTGAAAGTTATATTCGAGTATTTGCCGAGAGCATACGACAACGGACAGACAGACGTTCTCGCTCGCGAAAAGATGGCAAACGCCGCTCCAATGGCAGGTATGGCATTTGCAAATGCATTCCTCGGCGTATGTCACTCCATGGCTCACAAACTCGGAGCATTCCATCACCTCCCCCACGGTGTTGCTAACGCGCTTATGATAGAAGAAGTTCTCCGCTTCAACGCAAGCGATGCGCCTGCAAAGATGGGTACGTTCTCTCAGTATGACCACCCCCACACC
>JAZOLR010000032.1:0-1835 GCA_045653255.1 Eubacteriales bacterium
TCTCATCATTTCATCGTATGTCCATTCGCCTGCTTCGATGGTTTCGAAGAGGGATTCAGAACCGCCTTCGCTTGCCATAACCTCGTCGTACATATCAAGGTTAACCATTACACCGTAAGCATAACGGAATACGTCAAGGAAGTAGTCGCCTGCGAGCATGTAGATTTTAGACTCGTCAAGAGTATTTTCATACATGAAGTCTGCATACCAACCCTTGGTTGTGAAGTCGAAGTAGTTTTCGTAATCTTCTGTAAGAGCGTTGTAAAGGTTGCCCTTGATACCTGCACGAACCATACCGTAGTTCATTGTGGAAACGATGTCGGGTGAATCTTCAAGGTCTGCAAGTACGAAGTTTTCGATAACTGTCAATGTGTTATCGGGGTCAGATGTGTACTGGTCGCACTCCTGATACATAAGAGTAAGACCGAGAGTATCAGAAACCTTCTTGTTTCTGTCGAATACGGCATTCTGTACAGAGTCTGTCGTGTATGCGTCAGGACCCTTTATAAAGATGATACCGTTGGGTGCACCCGTTGAAGCCTCAAAGGGAGCGTAGGTGGAAAGGCTTATGATAACGGTTTCACCGTTGAAGTTAATGCCGTCCCACTTGGACTCTGTGTTTTGTGCGTCGTTGTTGCCTGCATTAGAGGGGTTCGTTACGTCGGGATCTTTTTTGCCACCGCAAGAAGCGAGAGCCAAAACTACCATGCAGAGAACGAGCAACATTGCAATAATGCGAGTTTTCATTGTTTTTCTCCTTGTATTTTATTTTTTTGATTGCAATTTTAATTATACAATAAATTCAACTAAAAGTAAATAGCAAAATGTAAAAAATGTCAGTTTATTCAACTTGTAGTTTAAAAAATTTTTAAAAAACGTTTTTTGCTTTACGCCATGGAGTTTGCGCGGAACTGAAGATTATAAAGTTTTGCATACTCGCCGTCGTTTTGCATAAGCGTGTCATGCGTGCCGTTTTCAATTATCTCGCCTCCGCTTACGACGGATATTTCATCCGCATTCTTTATAGTGGAAAGTCTGTGTGCGACAACAAGCGTCGTTCTTCCTTTACAGAGTTCGTCAAGTGCTTGTTGAATGAGTATTTCCGTTGTGTTGTCAAGTGCGCTTGTCGCCTCGTCAAGAATGAGTATAGGCGGATTTTTGAGGAATACTCGCGCAATAGAAAGTCTTTGCTTTTGACCGCCCGAAAGTCTTACACCGCGCTCGCCGATTTCCGTATCGTAACCCTTTTCGAGTGTCATTACGTAGTCGTGAATGTTAGCCCTCTTTGCTGCCTCTATCACTTCTTCGTCTGTCGCATCAAGTCTTCCGTAAAGTATATTTTCCTTTATCGTCGAGTTGAAAAGATAGATGTCCTGCTGCACTATACCGATGTTCTTTCGTAAGGATTCGTTTGTCAGAGAGTTGATATTCATACCGTCGATAAGTATTTCACCCTCTTGAATTTTGTAAAAATGCGGTATAAGATGGCATATAGTCGTCTTACCGCCGCCCGACGGACCTACAAGCGCATAGGTTTGTCCCTTTTCTACCGTGAGGCTTACGTTTTTCAGTACGTCTTTGCCGTCACCGTATGAGTACGTCACGTTTTTGAACTCTATTTTGCCCGAAAGCACACCCGCATCAACTGCGTTTTCGTCGTCGCGCTCAGGCTCTGCGTCAATAATTTCAATAAATCTCTCGAATCCCGTGACACCGTTCTGGAACTGTTCCATAAAGTTGATAAGCGTCATAACAGGAGATATAAACATACCGATAGAAACGACGAAAGCAGAATAATCCGCAAACGTTATTGCACCGTCGTAGAGGAAAAGACC
>JAZOLR010000033.1:0-3822 GCA_045653255.1 Eubacteriales bacterium
GTTCGGTCACGGTCTCGAAGTTATCTGCCGCCTCGTTGCAACACGTAGTTTCATTCGCAGATACGGCGAATATATCGCAGACGGAACCCGTCTTGAAGGCGGTTACGTTGAATGCACGTTCAAGAACGATGCAAAGGGCGACCCGCTTGTAACAAGCGAAGGTCTCGCTGCTCTCGGCGTTATGTCCGAAGAAATGTTCGCCAGCATGAAAGAACAGACCCTCAAGATTACAAAGATAGTTGCAGACGACCTCAAGACTATCGGCCTTGACCTCTGGGACATCAAGTTCGAGTTCGGTTACAACGGCGACGAAGTTATCCTTATAGACGAAATTGCTTCCGGCAATATGCGCGTTTATAAGGGCGACAAGATAGTTGAACCCGTAGAACTCACAAAACTTATCCTCAACAGATAATCGAAACACTTAAAAAGAATAGAGAATGGCGCAGTTTCCGTTATGGGAACTGCGCCAACTTTGACGGCGAGTTCAGAGTTATGATTGGCTACGCCAAGTTATGTTACTCCTATGTCACAGTTTCAGGCAAGGCAATCATATCATAACGGTGCGCGGATGGTAGCCTTACAACTCACAACTAAAAATTTTTATGGGAATACACGCTTGTAAAAAAGACGGAAAACTTCACAGTTCTTCGTCTTTTTCTTTTTGCTCCGAGGGAATAGGTCAATTCACAGTTTTTATTGACAAAGTTCGCTATGTGGGGTATAATATTCTTACAGAGTCTCTTTTTGGGATTTTGTAAACTTTTGTAGACAAGAAGGTTTGTTATGAAACTCTCGGAACTTTTGAAGCAGGACAAATTATCCCTTTCGTTTGAAGTGTTTCCGCCGAAAAACGACACGTCTTTTGAAAGTGTGAAAAAGGCGACGGAAGAAATAGCGCAACTGCGCCCCTCGTTTATGAGCGTCACGTACGGCGCGGGCGGCGGCACGAGCAAATACACGCTCGAAATTGCGAAAAACATAAAAGAGCAATACGGCGTACCCACGCTTGCTCACTTGACTTGCGTTTCTTCGACGAAAGAGACGGTGAGAAAGAAGATAAAAGAGATAAAAGCCGCAGGAATACAGAATATAATGGCACTCCGCGGAGACCTCACCCCCGAACTTGAAAAGACCGACCGCAAAGAGTGGGATTACCGCCACGCAACAGACCTCATACGCGACATAAAGGAAGTCGACGGCGACTTCTGTATCGGCGGCGCGTGTTACCCCGAAGTACACCCCGAAAGCGCAAACCAACGCGAAGATATAAAATTCCTCTGCGAAAAGGTCGAGGCAGGGTGCGACTTCCTCACTACACAGATGTTTTTCGACAACAACCTTTTGTATAATTTCCTGTACAAGATACGCGAGGCGGGAGTTACCGTACCGATAATCCCGGGAATTATGCCGATAACAAACGGAAATCAAGTAGAGCGCGCGGTGAATCTTTCAGGCTCGTTTGTGCCCTACCGTTTCAAGTCGCTTGTAGACAAATTCGGCTCTACCCCTGCCGCAATGAAGCAGGCAGGCATTGCCTACGCGACAGACCAGATTATCGACCTTTTCGCCAACGGCATCACAAACGTGCACGTCTATTCAATGAACAAACCCGACGTCGCCGCCGCAATTCTCAAAAACCTCTCGGACATTTTGGGTTAAGTAGTGGAAGGTTCGCTTGCGCGAAATGAATAATGAATGATGAATAATGAATAATGAATAATCATCAACACACTTCAGGCATTTCTCAAAACGAAACGACAGAGTCTCGTAATAAAATAAAAAATCCAATAGAATCGCTTTCTTTTGCTTTAACACGCCGTCGCATAGTCACTGCGCGTCATTCGCAAACTCATTCCTTCAGTTCCTTGCTTTGGGCTTTCCTCATATAAAAACAATCGTTCAGATTGTTTTTATAATCGTCACTTTCGCGAAAGAAAAGTAGGAGAAAAACCAACACCAAACCAACTATGACAATTTATACGAAAAACTATACTGCCCCGATAATTGACGAAAAAGAAATACTTCGCTATGCGGGGATAGCGAAAAACGAAACCGCGCCGAGCGACCTCTGTGAATTGCTCTCGGAATGCCTTTCCGAAGCGTTGCCGATACTTTCCTATCGCGTGTGCTACGCGACGTTCCCTATCACTCGCGAGAGAAATATTCTCGACCTCGGTTTCACCAAAACAAACTCAAAAGCACTCGCGAAAAACCTCGCGCAATGTGACGAAATAATCCTCTTTTCCGCCACGGTGGGAGTATCTCTTGACCGCCTTATCGCAAAATACGGCAAACTCTCCCCCACGAAAGCGCTCATCTTTCAAGCAATCGGCGCGGAAAGAGTGGAAAAACTCTGCGAGGCCTTTCTTTCGGACGTCGAAACCGAATACAAAGCGAAAAACAAAACCCTGCGCCCACGCTTCAGTCCGGGTTTTGCCGACTTTCCGCTATCCTATCAGAGCGATATTTTCGCCACGCTCAACCCACATAAACACATCGGCGTAACGCTAAACGATAGCCTTCTTATGTCACCGACAAAGTCCGTCACGGCAATAGTCGGCATAGAGAAAAAATAACCGCACCACCCCGATTTTGACGAAAAAACCACCAAAATCACCCCAAAAAGTAAACTATAATTTACAAATATACGCACAGATTGGACAAAAACAATGAAGATTACCGACTATCTCCAAGACCGAATACTGTTCCTCGACGGCGGAATGGGCACACTCTTGCAAGCGCGCGGACTTACCGCAGGCGAACTTCCCGAGAGATGGAATATCACCCATAAAGACGTCATCACCGAAATTCACCGCGCATATTTTGACGCGGGGTGCAACGTTGTCAACACGAACACTTTCGGCGCAAATATATTGAAATTCCCGATAGATGAACTTGAAAAAATCATCTGCGCGGCTTGTGAAAACGCGAAAAGAGCCGCCGCGGAAAGCGCCTCGGACAAAGAAAAATTCATCGCGCTTGACATCGGCCCGACGGGAAAAATGCTCAAACCCTACGGCGACTTCGAGTTTGAAGAAGCGGTAGCCGTCTTTGCCGAAACAGTCAAACTCGGTGTCAAATACGGCGTCGACCTCATCTTTGTTGAGACGATGAGCGACAGTTACGAAACGAAAGCGGCAGTTATTGCGGCAAAAGAAAACTCCGCGCTTCCCGTTTTCGTCTCAAACGCATACGGCGAGGACGGAAAACTTATGACGGGCGCATCGCCCGAAGCGATGGTAGCAATGCTCGAAGGGTTGTCTGTTGATGCTATCGGTGTCAACTGCTCACTCGGCCCGAAGGCTCTTTCCTCTATTGTACGCGAGTATCTTCGCGCGTCTTCTCTGCCCGTGATACTCAAACCGAATGCAGGACTGCCGAAGTGTGTCGACGGCAAGACCGTCTACGACGTCACCCCCGACGAATTTGCCGCCGAGGTCGCGCAACTTGTCCGCGAGGGCGTGAGAGTTGCGGGCGGTTGTTGCGGCACTACCCCCGAATACATACGCGCGCTTGTCTCTGCGTGCGAAGGAATAACGCCGGAAAAGACAGAGGAAAAAAGCGAAACGGTAATTTCCTCATACACCCACGCATTGAAGTTTGGAGACGCGCCCGTGCTTATCGGTGAGCGCATAAACCCCACGGGAAAGAAACTCTTAAAAGAGGCTCTCCGCTCGGGAGATATGGACTACGTACTCCGTCAGGGAGTTATGCAAGAAGACCGCGGCGTGCACGCGCTTGACGTTAACGTCGGACTTCCCGACATTGACGAGGCGGCAACCCTTACCAAAGTAGTGCGCGAACTTCAGGCGATAATCG
>JAZOLR010000034.1:0-3770 GCA_045653255.1 Eubacteriales bacterium
CGCAAAGAAGCTCGTCAGCTCGTACTCCACGGTCACTTCACACTCAACGGCAAGAAGGCTAACATTCCTTCCATGCTCGTAAAAGCAGGTGACGTTATTTCCGTTAAGGAAGCAAGCCGTGAGTCTGTAAAGATTAAGGAACTCGTTGAGGCACTTGAAGGACAGATCAAACCCAAGTGGCTCGAAGTTGACTCTGCAAACTTGACAGCAAAGGTTGTTAATCTCCCTGCAAGAGAAGACATCGACTTCCCCTTCGAGGAACAGCTCATCGTCGAACTTTACTCCAAGTAATAGTCGCCTCCGATATATTGCGTATGCTGCGGAGAGCGACTGTTGCGCTCGGATTTTGCGCATAGCAATTTATCAATTGTGTTATACACTATCTTTAGGATAACGTATCCAAAAATTGAATTTAGGAGGAAACCAAAATGTTTGAGAAACCGAATATTACAGCCACTGTACTCAACGCTGACGGTAGCGAAGGCGAATTCATCGTAGAGCCCCTTGAAAGAGGCTACGGCACTACTCTTGGAAACTCTCTTCGTCGCATACTTCTCAGCTCATTGCCCGGTTACGCTGCTACGAACATTATGATAGCAGGCGTAAAGCACGAGATTTCCACAGTGGAAGGTGTAAAAGAAGACGTTCCCGAAATCGTTCTTAACGTAAAAGGAATTATAGCAAAGCTTCATACAGAAGGCCCGAAGGCTGTAAAGATTGACGTGGTAGGACCTCGCAAAGTTACCGCGGGTGACATTTCTCCCGACGCTGACATAGAGATTCTTAACCCCGAGCATCACATCGCTACCGTAAGCGAAGGTGAAAGATTCGTTATGGACCTTACCTTTGATTGCGGCAGAGGTTACGTTTCACAGGACAAGAACAAGCAGAATTATATGTCTGTTCTCGGCCCTAACGTAAGTGCGCCCATCGGTACTATCTTTACCGACTCTATATTCACCCCTGTTTACAAGGTTGAATACAAGGTAGAGAACACCCGTGTCGGCAACATCACCGACTACGACAAGCTTACGCTCAGAGTTCTTACAAACGGAACAATATCGGCAAAAGAAGCAATTTCTCATGGTGCCAAGATTCTCAACGAGCATCTCAACCTCTTCGTTAGCATGTCCGAAGACGCAAAGAACGCAGTCATAATGGTTGAGCGCGAAGAGACAAAGAAGGAAAAAGTACTTGAGATGACCATTGAGGAACTTGACCTTTCTGTGCGCAGTTTCAACTGCTTGAAGAGAGCACAGATAGACACAGTCGAAGATTTGATAAATCGCACCGAGGAAGATATGATAAAGGTCAGAAACCTCGGAAGAAAATCGCTTGAAGAAGTTATACAGAAGCTTCATTCTTTGGGACTCGACCTTAAGAGATCCGAAGACTGAAATTAAATAGGAGGTAAAACAAATGCCAGGAACAAGAAAGCTCGGCAGACCTACTGCTCATAGAAACCTTATGCTCAGAGGTATGGTAACTTATCTTTTCGAGTACGGTAAGATTGAGACTACTCTCACAAGAGCAAAAGAAGTTCGTGCCGTTGCAGAAGATATGATAACCCTCGCTAAGAAGAACACACTTGCTTCTTACAGAGAGGCGCTTGGATATATCACAAAGGAAGATGTAGCAAAGAAGCTCTTCGACCAGATAGCTCCCGCATACGAAAACAGAGCAGGTGGTTACACCCAGATTTTCAAGCTCGGTCCCCGTCGTGGTGACGCAGCTGAAATGGCTCTTATCAAACTCGTTGACACTGCTTCCAAAGAGGAAGAAGACAAAGAGTAATTAAAAAGAATAACGCCACACCGATTTCACACGATTTCGGCGTGGCGTTTTTTGATTCAGTCGGAACGTATAAAGCGCAAAAACGGTAATTTGCACTTTATACGATTTTTAGGTATACTTGCAATAATGGAAAAAATATGATACAATTATATAAAACTGAAAAAGGAGATGCGTTATGGAGCATAAATTGCATATAAAAGACAAATATATCAAATGGTATGCTTTGGTAAGTTTGATAATTATAATTTCGTGCATCGTATATATTTGTGCGCAATCTGTAAATCCCAAGAACTTCGACAGAAATAACTTTGATACGTAATTGAAAAACGGAACTGATTTTGAGGTGACGGCATCCGGTGTTATGCCCTCGCATGCTTCGCTTGAAGACACATTGATAGTCTTCTATGAGTTTTCTCTCTATTCCGATAAAATGCTTCGTTTGACTGCTATTTATTCGCAGGATGATTTTGCGGATGCTAAGGCGGCACTGAAGGCACAAATTGAAAAACAAGGTGATTGTTGCTTTGAGACCTTCTATTTGGACGGAGAACTATATCAATCGTATATGTTCTACGACGGTGGCAACGCGTATGCTATGGCGTACAGTATTGATGCCGATGAAAGAAAGATTTCATATATGCTATACGAAGGCGAAAATTTACAATATATGACGATTGCGGACGCGTTGTCCTTGTACTGCGGCGAACATAGAATACATTTCGTACTATCGTACTGAAAGGATGATTAGATTGTCCCCAAGCCGTAATGCAAAAATCATTGACATTTTGTCGAGGATTTTTACGTTGTTTTCCGCCTTTTCTGAAAACTATTGAAAAAAGCATATAGATATGCTAAAATAATGTCAGTAAAAAACAAAAGGATACATAAAAATGGATAAGTATGAAGCAATAAGACAAAAGCAAAACTTTATCTGTGATATGGACGGAGTTATATATCACGGAAATAAACTCATTCCTCACGTAAAGGAGTTTATAGATTGGCTTGATACAAACGGAAAGAATTATCTCTTCCTCACAAACGGCTCAGGACGCTCACCTCGCGAACTTGCGCAAAAACTCGCGAGAATGGGACTCTCGGTTGACGAGTCGCATTTCTACACAAGCGCGCAGGCGACTGCTTCATTCCTTGCAAGTCAGTGCGCGGGCGGCTCTTGCTACGTAATAGGCGAGCCCGGACTTACCTACGCTATGTACGAGGCGGGCTTCAGTATGAATGACGTCAACCCCGACTACGTTGTTTTCGGTTCAAGTAAGTCGCTCAACTATGAACAGATAGAAAAAGCATCAAGACTTATAATGAACGGCGCGAAACTCATAGGAACAAACAGCGACCTTACCGACCCGTCGGAAAACGGTATCGTTCCCGCTTGCCGCGCACTCATTTCTCCTATCGAACTTACAACGGGCAGAAAAGCGTACTACGTCGGAAAGCCTAATCCCCTTATGATGCGCCACGCACTCAAAAAACTCGGCTGCCACAGAGTTGACGCCGTGATAATAGGCGACAGAATGGATACGGATATTATAGCAGGTATCGAGACGGAAATGGATACCGTCCTCGTTTTGTCAGGTGTTACGAAAATAGAGGACCTTGACAAATTCCCCTATCGTCCGAAATATATTATGAATGACGTCGGCGAAATCGCAGGCGTAAACAAAGAATAAGGTGACAGTATGAATATAACGGTAATAGACGGTCAGGGCGGACAACTCGGTGCTCAACTCGTAAAAGAGATAATATCAAAGTTTGACGGCATAGACCTCACGGCAATAGGCACGAATGCACTCGCGACCTCGGCAATGTTGAAAGCAGGGGCGAAGAATGCGGCAACGGGAGAAAACCCCGCAATAGTCGCGGCGAGAAAGTCCGACGTTATAATAGGCCCTATAGGTATAGTAATAGCCGATGCGCTTCTCGGTGAGATAACACCGAAGATGGCGGCGGCGATAGGCGCG
>JAZOLR010000035.1:0-5914 GCA_045653255.1 Eubacteriales bacterium
CCTGCGGTGCTTCAAGACCGACGGATTTTAATTCATCTATACGCGAAAATACTTCTTTTGGAGTACCGTCCATATAAACGAATGAATCGTTTATAACTATAACTCTATCTGCTCTAACCGCTTCTTCCATATAATGCGTAATATGAATGATAGTAATATTTTTCTCACGATTAAGTTTTTCAATAGTATCCATAACCTCGCGTCTACCGTGAGGATCAAGCATTGCCGTCGCTTCGTCGAGTATAATGCACTTTGGTGTCATAGCGATGACCCCTGCTATAGCAATTCTCTGCTTTTGACCACCTGAAAGACGATGAGGTGCATGAAGCGAATACTCTGACATACCAACCGTAGCAAGAGCATCATCAACTCGTTTTCTTATTTCCTCACGAGGCACTCCGAGGTTTTCTGGACCAAAAGCAACGTCTTCTTCTACAACGTTTGCAACAAGTTGATTATCAGGATTTTGAAAAACCATCCCAACCTTGCGGCGCAAATCAAAGAGAGCGTCTTCGTCTTCTTCTAAATCAGAAGTTATATCTTTACCGTCAAGCATAATTTTTCCGCCCGTCGGTAAAATTATCAAATTCAAAAGTTTAGCGAATGTGGATTTTCCCGAACCGTTATGACCAAGAACAGCCACGTATTCGCCGCTTTTTATATTTACGTTAACGTTATTTAGAGCAAAAACAGTTGAACTTTCGTCTTCTGTTGAATAACTATACGACAAATCATCTGTTTTTATAAAACTTTCGTTAGACATTAAACAAGCCTTTCTTATTTTTAAAACACAACGTTAAAAAATGCTTTTATTTTAATATTACAGTTTATACAAGCCTTATAATTAACAAAACGTGCAACGAACACTGCTTCCGCAAGGAAGTGCAAAACCACTTTCCTTTACAGGAAGTCCAAGTTCATCGGCTTCGCATTTTATGTTTCTTTCCTTGCCTATTCGCAACTGCGTAATATATTTCATTGTTGAAGCAGACAAACCAGTGGTGTATGAGTTAAGAAGGAAGAAAAGAGGTGTATCGCTCAAAAGATTTGAAACAAGTGCAACAAAATCATCAATACTCTCCTCAATTTTCCATACTTCGCCTGTAGGTCCTCTTCCGTAAGACGGGGGGTCCATTATAATAGCGTCGTATTTCTTACCGCGGCGTATTTCGCGTTCAACAAACTTTTTACAGTCGTCAACTATATATCTTATAGGCGCGTCTGCCAAACCATTCAAGCGTGCGTTTTCTTTTGCAGCCTCTACCATTCCCTTCGCTGCATCAACGTGGCAAACTGAAGCACCTGCGGCTGCGCACGCAACAGTTGCAGCGCCCGTATAAGCGAAAAGATTGAGAACTCTTATTTCTCTTCCCGACTTTTCAATTAAATTTCGCATCCAATCCCAATTGGCAGCCTGTTCGGGGAAAATACCTGTATGTTTAAATCCCATAGGTCTAATTCTAAAAACGAGATCACGATATTTTACAGTCCACTCGGCAGGCAAATTATTTTTACTCCATGCGCCGCCACCCGAACGTGAACGAGTATATATAGCATCCGCTTTAGCCCAAAGAGGATTTTCCTTGTCGGATTTCCAAATTACTTGGGGGTCAGGTCTTACAAGCGTGTATTTGCCCCATTTTTCAAGTTTGTCCCCGTCGGAAGTATCAACAACTTCATATTCTTTCCAAGCGTCACTTAACCACATAAATTATTCCTTATTTTTCAATTATTATAGTATTTAGAAACCAACGATCCTGATGACTGAGCATGACACAATGCTATTGCGAGTGCATCTGCCGTATCATCGGGTTTGGGCGGTTTTGGCAATTTCAACAATGCCGTAACCATAGCAATAACTTGCTGTTTTTCTGCTTTTCCGTATCCAACAACCGCTTGTTTTACTTGCAAGGGTGTATACTCAAAAATTTTAAGAGCATGGCGGTAAGCGGAAAGCAAAATCACGCCTCGCGCCTGCGCAACGGCAATTCCGGTCGTAATATTGGTATTAAAAAACAATTCTTCTATTGCCATTTCATCGGGATGATACTTTTCAATTATTTCTTTCATGTCATCGTATATCATAGACAAACGCATATTCATATCGGTGTGCGCAGGAGTTCTTATCGCACCACAACTTATCGGTACGAATTTGTTTCCCACTTTATCTATAATCCCCCATCCCACTATAGCAAAACCGGGGTCAATACCCAAAATTCTCATAAAAAATCACCAAAAAACACATAATTGTTAGATAATCATACCTTTACATAATACATTATAACATACTTTTTCAAAATAGTCAAAGGATTTATTGTTATTTATAAAATATCGTAATTCTATTTACATTTATGTTTAAATATGGTATAATAATTTGTGAATTATATATAATATTTTCTATCATTTTCAAGGAGATAAAAATGATTTTTTCTAAAAAGGACAAGACCGCAACGAATTCAACTGAAGCGGTTAATAATGTTGATATAGAATCTGAAGGCGTTACACAAGAGAAAGAAAAGAAAATGTCTGTTTTTGATAAAATAGACAACTTTTTCTTAAAATACAACTACTCTTATCTTATTTGGGCTTTCTTTGTACCTGCCGTTCTTATGCTTCTTGTGTATATACGAATGGACGTACACCCCTTCGGCTCAAGTTCTGTTTTAGTACTTGATCTCAACGGTCAATACGTACAGTTTTTTGAAGCACTTCGTTCAGCAATATACGGCGACAGTTCTTTTTTGTATTCCTTCGAAAGAAGCCTTGGCGGTGAATTTCTTGGAATTTACGCATACTACCTTGCAAGTCCTTTTTCGTATATAGTCGCTCTCTTCCCCAAAAAGAACATTCTTGAAGCATTGCTTGCGATTTTTGTTTTGAAGTGCGGAAGTGCAGGTCTTTCTTTCGGCGTCTATATGCATAATTCGCAGAAATGCAACAAGACCGTAAACATTGCATTATCCACACTTTACGCAATGTGTTCCTACTTTGTTGTAATGCATCACAACACCATGTGGATAGACGGTCTAATACTTTTGCCCCTTCTCGCACTTGGAATTGAGCGCGTGATAAAATACAAAAAGCCTTCGCTCTACGTCGTATCCCTCTCGCTTACTTTAATGGCTAATTACTATATAGGGTATATGAGTTGTATTTTCGCAATTCTGTACTCCTTCTACTTTATGGTTTCAAGCATCAACACAAGCAACGAAAATCCTATTGGCGAAAAACAACACTTCCTCCGTTCCCTCTCCAGAATGGGAATATACTCTATTATTTCAATAGGCGTTTCCGCAGTTATGCTCATTCCTGCATATTATTCTCTTACTTTTGGAAAAACGGAATTTTCCGTTCCTGATTTTTCATTTACGCAAAAATTTGACTTTATCGATTTCATAACAAAGATGTTCCCCGGTGCTTACGATACCGTTTACCCTAACGGACTTCCGTGGATTTATTCAGGTGTTGTTGCAATAATTCTCCTTCCCTTGTTCTTCCTTACAAAAAAGATAAAATGGCAAGAAAAACTTGCATCGGGAGTTTTTGTACTGTTTTTGTTCATTAGTATGAACATCAATACTCTTGATATGATATGGCACGGATTCCAAGCACCTAACTGGCTCAACTATAGATACAGTTTCATGTTTTCTTTCATCGTGCTTATGTTAGCAGGAAAAGCAATTACACTTATCCGCGAAATAGGTTATAAATCCGTGTTAGCATCTTCGGGAATTTCTCTCATTCTCGTTATTATTTTACAAAAACTCGCTCCCACATATGAGCGTCACGACGGAGAAATTCTTCCCTACTTTGATAATATAAACGGTGTTTGGTTATCCATTATATGTATTCTTTCGTATGCTGCTATATTAGTGATAATGACAAAGTATCGTGCAGACTCGGAGAAGATTGACAACCTTGCGCTCATTATGGCGTTTGTTATATGCGCTGAAGTATTTCTTAACGGTGTTTTCTATACTCAAAGGTTAAATGAGGACGTTGTAATTTCCTCTTACGAATCATATCACGGATTCTATGACAAACACGAAGAAGCAGTCGACTATATAAAAGAAACCGCGGATAAAGAGTTTTACAGAGTTGAAAAGACTTTTACAAGAAATGTAACTGACGCATTTGTTTTTGGTGTATCAGGTCTTGCGAGTTCTACTTCTACTCTCTATGAAGACGTTATTGAACTCTTGCGCAAACTTGGACTCAAAGCAGACTCTCATTGGTCTGAATACGGTGGAAGCACTCCTATAACCGATTCTTTCTTCGGTGTTGAATATCTTATGACACTTCCCGAAGACAGCGCGCCGTATATGTATGACCTGTACTACGAAAACGAAAATACAAAGGTATATAAAAATCCGTATGCGCTTTCACTAGCCTTTGCATCAAGCAAAGATATAAACGACGTATCATTCTACGTTCCTGTTGATATAGAGGACTATGAATATTCAGAATCTCTCGGCGAATGGGTTTTAAAAGAAGAATACGCAGACACTTTGTGGAGTCCTTTTGATAAAATGAATGCCATAATCGCTTCAATAGCAGGAAATGAAGAATTAAAAGTCTATACCCCCATAGAAGCCGAAATGACACAGACATCTACTGTAAAAGATACTACTGTCGTATGGAGTCATTACGTATTTGAAGCAAAGAACGAAGATGATAAATCTGCGTGCATATCATTCACATTTAACGTAGAAAAGGACGGATATGTATATATTCAGTTCCCCACAAAATATGCGCGCGAAGGTAAAATAATCTCCTATAAAAACGGTGAAACACTTGGCGATATGAAGACTTTCTACGAAGCGAATGCAAATATTGCCCCTATCATAAATCTCGGTTATTTCAATGCAGGCGACGAAGTTTTGGTAGATCTCTATATCTACGCATACGGTATATTCTATCTTGCAAAAGATACAAACTATTTCTGGATGATAGATGAAGAGGCATATTCATCTGCAATGATGAGCATCAAGGAAAACGAAATGGATATTACCGTCTTCGAAGACGATTATCTTGAAGGCTCTATCACGGTAACAGAAGACAAAAAGACTGTCCTCACCACAATTCCTTACGATGAGGGGTGGACTGTGAAGGTAAACGGCGAAAAGATTGATATTTACGAAACGCTTACCTGTCTTCTTGCATTTGATCTTCCCTCTGCGGGCACGTACGAAATTACAATGAAGTATTATCCCTCTATATACACGGTAGGAATAGTTATATCTATCGTTTCACTTGCGATTATAGTTCTTATCGTATTGTTGTCTTATCTCGCAAAAAAAGAAAAAATAAATTACGGCAAAGATAGCATAGGTTTCCCTGCCGCTAATATTTTTGTCTCGTTCCCTTCAGATAAACTCGCTCCCGAATATTCACTCATCGACCTTGAAATTCAAGAGGAAGAAAAGGAAGCGGCGGCTCGCAAAGAAGCGAAAAAGCAAAAGAGAAAGAACAAAAAATAATGAACAACATTATCAAATTCAACGTTGGTGACAAAATTGAAGTGCACAAACAACATCCGTGCGGTTCAAAAACTTTCCGCATTTTGCGCATTGGAAGCGACGTGCGCCTCGTATGCGAGGGATGCGGAAGAGATCTCACGCTTGAAAGACTCAAAGTTGAAAAAATCATAAAGAAAGTGATAAGCGGCACGAAAGAATGAACAATTCTGAAAATATGGCAAAAGAAACTAACACCGCCATAGACGTCCGCCAAACAGTAAAAAGGTATTTCTCTGCACTTTGTGCAAAACTTAAGTATATTTTAAAGCAACCGCTTTTCTATTGCTTTTTTGCACCGTTTATTTTGATGTGGGGGATATACGCAGTTATAGGAGTTTTTCCGTTTGGAAACAATTCCGTTTTAGTTCTTGACCTCAACGGTCAGTACGTATACT
>JAZOLR010000036.1:0-6232 GCA_045653255.1 Eubacteriales bacterium
TCGCCGTTTCCGTAAAGAGCAATCTTGTTTTCGGTCTGCTCGATGCTTACGCAGCCTGCATCAACGGGATTGGACGTTTCCGCCCTTCCTGTATTGCCGATAAGAATTTCGTACCGTGTTTCCGCCTCGGATGAAAGAACGTAAGGTATGAGCACACCGCACGTATTGGCAATGGCATCCTGTACCATTTTTGACAAAAGGCGCTCACTTGAATTCATTCCCGAGCCACGCACAATGACGAATTCGGAAATATCAACGCCGCCAATTGTGAGAGTGTCAACGTTATAATTGCCTTTTACCTCATAGCCTTCGAGGGGATACGCAATGCCCTCGTCATCAAGGAAGTTTTCCACGTAATACTCTATTGCTTTTGCCGTCGCAGCATCGGAGCCACCGCAAATGATAAGGCGGTTATTTTCAAGCTTTATTACGTAGTCATTCACCTTTAGAGCATCTGAGAGGGCTTGACTTTCCACTCTGTTTGTCTGACCTATAAGGATTTCAAGCGTATCGGTGGGAGCGCTTTCCCCAGGGAGTATGAAGTCCTCGTCAGATTTCATTGTGACACCGTATTTCTCTCTTACTGCACTGATAAAACTTGTGAAATAAACAGACAGCATGTCGCTTACCTCACTTGAATATATTACAGAATAATTTTGCCATTCGGGAATAGCTACCTTTGTATAAGATGGCTCTATTTTATCGGGTGTCTTTTTGCCACAAGATGCAAGCGTGAACGCAAGAACGATGAACAAAAAAACAGCAAGTACACGAAGCAATGTACGATGTGGTTTCATTGTAGTTTTCCTCCATTTTCTTTATATTTTTGATATTGCCATGTAAATTCGACTTTATTCCTCAAGTCCCAAATGCCCGTGAGTTGCCCAGTCGAACCAGTTTTCTTTGTCGTATGAAATATCAATACCATCTACGTGCAAGCCGTAAACGTTTTCAATGATACCCGTGCTTGCAATACACTTGATTTTGATATTTTCAAGATGAATATTCTGTAATTCGTACTTATGCCACCCCTGAACCTTCAAGCCGTTGTAGCAAAGACCTATATCAAAGTTCTTGCATAGAATGTTTCTAACGATAGGCATATTGTCAAAGCAAGGCTCATCACCGTTTTTTAGCCAATATTTCGAAGTTATTGCGACACTGCTTATAGAAGTAGTGGACTTTACATTTTCTACAACAATGTTTTCAACAACGTTCCCTCTGCCCGGGGCAGTCTTGACATTTACGACATTGTTGCATTTGTCGCATATTATATCGTGTATATAGACGTTTTTTATACCGCCCGACGTTTCGCTTCCTATCGCAACAGAACCGCCGGAGCAATGAAAATAACAGTTTCGCACGAGTATGTTTTCTGACGGCCAATCTGCAAGAAGTCCGTCAATATTTTTGCCCGACTTTATTACCACGCCGTCGTCCGACGAGCAGTCAACACGAACACCTTCTACAAGCACGTTTTTGCAGCTATCTATGTCAACGGAATCGGTGTTGTAGCTTCCTTTTGGCGAAAGGAATGATACGTTCCTTATAATAACGTTTTCGGAAAACGTGGGGCACACGCACCAAAAAGGTGAGTTGATAAATCTTACGCCCTCTATCCATATATTTTTGCTATAAAGGAACTGCAAAAAACAAGGACGAAGCCAACAATCCGCCGAATCAAATACTCGTTCTTCTATCGGTACGCCTTGCTCTATCATTTCTGTGAGATTTGCGGATGCGGACTTGAATGACGAGCCCGATTTTGCTTTTTGCTCGTAGGATTGCCACCATCTACGCCCGTTTCCGTTAAGGACGCCTTCGCCTGTGATAGCGACGTTTTCAAGATTTACTCC
Organism: Eubacteriales bacterium; assembly: GCA_045653255.1. Lineage (GTDB taxonomy): Bacteria > Bacillota > Clostridia > Oscillospirales > CAG-272 > UBA1740. The sequence continues at coordinate 1,857 of JAZOLR010000036.1, forward strand.
GTAAATGAGCGGGCGGAAACTGTAACAACGCATTCCCTCTATTCTTGTGAATACTGCAGGTACAAAATCCTCTAATTTGTCGGAAAAGTTTATTCTTACGCCTTTTTCAAGATAGAGATTTACGTTACTTTGCATTGTGATAGGCTTTGAATAATACACACCTGACGGAACAATGACCTTGCCACCACCGTTTTCGGAAACGAAAGATATAGCCGCATTGATAGCGCAAGATGCATCGCTTTCGCTGTCCGCCTTTGCGCCAAAGTCGAAAATACTTACAGTTAATTCGTTAAATTTTGGCTCAACGGGTAGTTCAAATTTTTTGAAAAACATTATATACCTCTCTCTGATTTACTCCAAAAAAAGTCTGCCGTCTTTTTCGTAAACTGGAATAAAACGCGCATACTCATGACAATATATCTCAGGCCAATGAATAGACATATATCTCTTGCCCGAAAGGTCAGTAAACACCATGGCGTGACCGCCATTGTCTGCAAAAATTTCAGGCTCTATATGCTTCCACTCTGAGCGTATACTATCTGCAACCGCGCCGAGAACAACATAATTACCGCCCGGTATAGGCGACCAAAAAAGGAAGGGGCGGCCGTCGGAAAGCTTTACAATAAACGGACCATCAGAGCCGTAACGTATAACGTCTTGGTTGTTTCTTTGACAGTGTGTAGGATTTTTTCCCGATAACGGCACTTCCTTTGACGTGAACAGCATAAAGGGTTCATCTACCCAATGCGTAAGGTCCTCGGAAAGCTCTACCGCCCACATCTCGCCTATATAAACGTCCTCTTCTCCGTGGTAACAATCAGGCCAGTCGTGAGAGTATATCATATAAGGGCGACCGTCCTCGACGTATAACGTTCCGTCAATACAGCTCTGCCCTGACGGGGTCGCAGGTCTATCTGAAATCGGAATGAATGGTCCTTCCGGCGTATCTGCAACAGAAATTTCCGTTCCACGCAATCCATCCTTTCCCATCATAGATACAAATAGATAAAACTTGCCCTTGTATTTATGCACCTCGGGCGCCCACGGCTGATTTTTCGCCCATGAGTTTTCGTCGATGGTGTATATTACGCTCGGGCCTTCCCAATTTTTCAAATCAATGCTCTTGTGAACGTAAACCACACGTGTCGTTTGCTCTTCCATTGTACCGTATAGATAATAGCATCCTTCATACGTGACAATAAAGGGGTCGCGTATACGAATTTCTTCCAATCTTTTCATAAAACTTTCCTCTTTTTCAATCGTTTGCAATTTTATCTGTGAGCAAATCAAGCTTGCATTTCGCTTTTTATATCAAAGCAAAATAGGCTGACTCCACGTGGTGTTTCGTCTTTCGTCTACACAAATCGCCTTCACGGATTTTGCGCCCTCCGGAAGCTCAAATTCTGCATACGTTGCTTTTTTTCCGTCCTTGGCAAACGTAGCCTTGTATTGACCTCTGCTTACATTCAAGCATATTTTGTCGCACTCGCTGCACCATAACTTTGCAACACCGTCTTCAACTATAAAGTCGAAAATCTCGGGCGCTTTTTCTCCGTATCTTGCGTGGGAAGCGGTAAAACTTCCTTTTTTGAGCGCATCAAAAATATCGTCATAGGAAAGCTCCTTGCATTTGATTGTAATATATCCGCCGCAATAATCGAATACGTGACCGTGAGCGTCATCGCTTCCAAAGCACCACGCATTATGATTTTCATTCCACAAGTGCTCGTAATAGAACTCGGAATTTCCTGCGTGCCATTCCTCGTCACAGCTGTAATTTATAATCTCCATGCCGAGAATGCCCTTGAGCGACAAAAGAAGGTCAAGGGGAGTATATGACCAGAAGGGATGCGCATATATTGCTTCGTTTCCGTTTTCGATAAGATAATCTACAAGTGTCTGCGCAGAACTTTCTTTAAGACCTGACATTCCCTGTCCGTGCTTGAATTTGTTCTTTTTCGGATGGGCTATACCTACCACGTGATCGACAGGCTTGTCTTTCCCAAAATAGCAATCTATTTCAGTACCCGGAATCAAAAGGAAATCCTCATCATTCATATATGAATAATCGCAATGCTTGTTGTGATCGGTTATAGCAAGGAAGCTGTAACCGTTTTTCTTATACAAATCTTTCAATTCTTCGGGTGTGAGCGCTCCGTCACTTACCGTGGAATGAGTGTGGAGATTGCCGCGGTAGAAGTTCCCCTCGCGTTCAAGTGTATATTTTATCATACGTTTTCTCCTTTAATCATCTGTTTTATTTTATCATAATTAAAACATGAATGCCACAGGTTTTCACAATTGAATAAAGGCTATTCCTTGGTGTCCGAGAGGAACGACAACGCCGCTCGGAACAGGACAAGCAATATCGGGAAAACCGCTGAATTTGCCTTCATACAATAGGTGAGGCTCGTTAATGTTTTTAATATCAACAATCCAAACGCCGCCCTCCGCTCTGTCACAAACGTATAAAATGCCGTCCTTGACAGTAGGTTTTCCCATCAATTTAACGCCTTCTATTTTTATGACAGGGTAGTCGGTATATCTTTTCTCGTTGCGTATATCTGCGATGACATATCCGCCGCATGCGGTAGCCAATGCTTTATATGGCTCATCAAGTCCTGTAATGCCGTAGAAGTAATTGAGATAACCTTGGCGGTAATCGGTCAAAATAGGCTCATCTCCCGAAAGGTCATACCAACGAGTGAAATTTCCATTCCAATAACAACCGTAATACTGCCCTGCCACTCCTGCGTGAGAAATCTGTCGGTGATAGACAAGTCCCGGGGCGTAGACTTCTTTTTTAACTACTTTCGGCTCGCAGGGGTTGGATATATCGAGAATAAACAAACATCCATCCTTTACGTGTGCCATTAAAAATCTTCCATTTTCGGATGCTACAACCTGTGCACACGGCATTCCACCTGTCAATACCTGACCTGTTTTTTGTATATTGTCTTTTTCGGGGCGATAAATTACAACTCCGTCATCGCCTTGCGCCACGTAGAGCAAGCCGTTTTGCTCTCGGATATCCATAGCAAATCCGACAGTAGAATGACGGTAGAGGAAATTCATATCCGTATCGTATACGGAAATACCGCCCATACCGCACGCAACATAGACGCGTCCGTCAAGATAGGCGACCGCGTGTGTCTGCCCCTCGGTTTTTATAATGCTTACGCCTTGTCCGACGTCGCCCGGATTCTTTTCATAATAATTTCCGCTTTCCGTTATTTTTCCCACGCAGGGACGAACGGTTTCGAAGAAATAGGGGGCATCTACCATAGCGAGATTGACGAATTTCGCAACTATATAGATGCGACCGTCGGCTATAGCAACACCTGTTACGGGTGCGTAGGATTCCTTGTTCATATCAAACGGGAATACCATAGGTCGCTCGACCAACGTCATTTGGTTTACCGTAATCATTTCCGTCATAGGTTTGTCGGTTTTGCACGCTACGTGGTCAATAAAGATGGGTTTTTCGGGGTCGGAGACGTCATACACCCATACTCCGTTGAACGTGTGTGAAAGGACTGCGTATTTTCCCGAAAGCGTAACGTTCCACATATCCCAATTTATGCAGTAGTAAGTATAGGGTAAGAAGGTAGCGGATATTTTTTTCGGGGATAAAGGATTGCTTATATCCCAGATTGCGAAGCCGTTTCCCTTCCCCCACCATTCTTCACGCGGTGCGTTTTTGTCTCTTCTTAAGTGTTGACCGAATGCGGCATAAAGAAGTCCGTTCTTTACGAAAAGTCCGTCTCCGTAACCGTCAAGCGGCACAGAAGAGAGATAACGGGGAGACGATGCATCGGAAATATCGAACATATTGACCTGCATTTCACCCCATGAGCCTGTATACAGAATGCCGTTTTCTATGAATATAGACTGCACTTCACCTGCGCGTACCGTACTTATATGACGGGGGGACGTCGGGTTTTCCACACTCAAAAGTTCAACACCGAAAGAACGGCAACAAATAGCAAGAATAGAGCCGACAAACGCAATGCCCGTTGCAAACTCGACGGTATTATAGTGACAGCAAATAAAGGGGTTGGCGGCATCCGTTGCATCAACTATATAAACTCCGCTTTCACGCGCGGTCATAGCGACAAGGACGCGTCCGTCTATAAGGTCTGCGCTTATTGCAAGTTGTCGCAATGCACCCAAGCCGTTTAATTCAGACAGTAACTGCGGGGCACCCTCGCCGCATTTTAAAATTTGGAAACTGCCGCCGCGAGTGCCTGACGAAACGTATAAATAGCCGTTTTGGTATAAGATACCGTCACAGTTTTCCGTGGTTTCTGCATATTTAAGTTGCATTGTGTTTCTGCTAAATCTTGCAGCAAACGGAGTGTCATTCGAAAAATTCC
>JAZOLR010000037.1:0-15012 GCA_045653255.1 Eubacteriales bacterium
TATAATATATCATAGATTATTTCAAATGTCAAACAATTTTACAAAACAAAGGAGATAAATTATGAATTCCAAGGACACAACTCTCGTCGTAATGGCGGCAGGTATGGGTAGCAGATTCGGCGGACTCAAGCAGATTGAGCCTCTCGGCCCTAACGGTGAAGTTATCATCGACTATTCCGTATTCGACGCTGTAAGAGCAGGTTTTAACCGCGCGGTTATCATTATCAAAAAGGAAATAGAACACGACTTCCGTCAGGTTGCAGGTAAGCGTATTGAAAAGATGATTGACGTTGACTACGCATTCCAAGAACTTGACAAACTCCCCGAACCTTTCAAAGTACCCGAAGGAAGAACGAAACCCTGGGGTACAGGTCACGCTATACTCTGTGCAAGAGAATTCATCAACACCCCCTTTGCGGTAATCAACTCCGACGACTACTACGGCGTTTCCGCATACAAGTTGATGCACGACCAACTTATATCCGATGAAAAGTTCTGTATGGTAGGATACGAACTCGGCAAGACACTTTCCGACAGCGGTGCTGTAAGCCGCGGCGTATGCGAGATTGAAAACGGCTACCTCAAGAGCGTAACCGAGCACACCGCACTCGACCGCAACTGCGGTATTCCTATGGACACTATCGTTTCTATGAACTTCTGGGGATATGACCTTGACTTCTTCAACACTCTTGAGCCCGGATTTGTTTCCTTCCTCAAGAACAATGACAATCCTTTGAAGGGTGAATATTTCCTTCCTTTCGTTGTTGACGGTATGATAAAGAATCAGGGAGCAAAGGTACGCGCACTCACAACAAACGAAAAGTGGTACGGCGTAACGTACAAAGAAGACGCACAGTCTGTTAAGGACGCGATACTCGATATGACAAAGAGAGGTATTTACGATGGCATATAATGCATACGAAGTAATGGAAAAATTCGGCATTAAGGCGAAAGAGGGCGGAATCTCCCCCTACGGAAACGGTCACATAAACGACACGCTTCTCGTTGTTGCCGAAGATGAAAAGAGATACATACTCCAGAGAATTAACACAAACGTATTCCGTGACCCTGATATGCTTATGGGCAATATCGTTGCAGTTACGGAATATATGAAAGAGCATAGCGACGCAAAGGAGAAGTTGTACGTTATCCCTGCACTTGACGGTGGAAACTACGTACTTCACGAAGGAAACTATTTCCGTCTTTACAACTTTATCGACGCTATTTCTCACGACTCCGACACGAAGGGTACTCTTCTCTACAATGCGGGCAGCGCATTCGGTGCATTCCAGAATACACTCGACGGTTTCGACGCTTCTGTGCTTGGCGAGACTATCCCCAACTTCCACAACACGAAAAAACGTTATGCAGATTTCTGCGAGGCTATAGAGAATAACGCATCGGGCAGACGCGACACAGCAGAAAAGGAAATCGAGATAGCAAAGAGTTTTGAAAAGTACGTATCTATCGTAGTTGACGCTATTGCAGACAAGTCAATGCCCTTGCGCGTTACTCACAACGACACGAAACTCAACAACGTTCTTTTCGACCGCAACACAGATGAATGCGTATGCGTTATAGACCTTGACACAGTTATGCCCGGCTCTCTTCTTTACGACTTCGGTGACGCGCTCCGTTTCTGCGCTTCATCTGCAGCAGAAGATGAAACCGACCTTGACAAAGTTTATTTCGATATTGAAAAATACAAGCGTTTTGCAGGCGGATTCCTTTCTGCACTTGCAAAGAAACTCACAGAAAAGGAAAAGGAACTTCTTCCCTTCTCTGCAATGCTTATGACTTACGAATGCGGTATCCGTTTCCTCGGCGACTACGTAAACGGCGACACTTACTTCAAGGTTAAGCATCCTACTCACAACCTTGACCGTGCAAGAAACCAACTCAAACTCGCAAAGGACATCGAAGCAAAACTTCCCGAACTCAACGAGTTGACGAAAAAAATGCTCGCTGACCTTATATAATTCTCGGCTTCTTCATAAAATATAAAGCGAATACAAAAATTTATACTTGAGGTATACTATGAAAGTAATTACCTGTGAAAACTACCAAGAACTGTCTCGCAATGCCGCTAATATGATTGCAGACGAGATGAAAGCGAAGAAAAACGCTACTCTCGGTCTTGCTACAGGCTCTACGCCTATCGGCACTTACGACTGTCTCGTAGAAAAATACAATGCAGGAGAAATTGATTTTTCCGAAGTTATTACCTTCAATCTTGACGAATACTATCCCATTTCTCCCGACAATGAGCAGAGTTATATGTACTTTATGCGCAAGAATCTTTTTGACCGTGTAAACGTAAAACTCGAAAACGTTCATATTCCGAGCGGCTCTTGCGACGATATTGAAAAGGAATGCAAAGAGTACGACCTGGCACTTGCGGCGAACGGAAGCGTTGATATACAGGTACTCGGTATCGGTCAGAACGGTCACATCGGTTTCAACGAGCCTTCAAGCGAACTCGTTGCAGGTACTCACCCCACCGCACTCGAAGAAGACACGAGAGTGGCAAACTCAAGATTTTTCGCAAGTCTTGACGAAGTGCCCACGCACGCGGTAACTATGGGTATGGCAAGTATCATGAGTGCGAAGAAAATAATACTTCTCGCAAACGGAAAGGGCAAGCACGCGGCAATAAGCGCGATGGTTAACGACAAGATAACTACGGCAGTTCCCGCAACGCTTCTCAAACTTCATCCCGACGTTACGGTAATCTGCGACAAAGCGGCTTACTACGGAGAATAATATTCTTAAAAAATGCCATAAATATGGCATTTTTTAAGTTGTAGAGAAAATAAAAAAAAAGAAAAGGTGACGACAATGAAGAAATTTTTGTTTTTGATTGTGGCTCTTCTAACTGTTTTATTGCTCGTTTCTTGCGGTGGCGGCGATATTGAAAAAACACCAGACGAAACTGAGAAAAAAGGCGAGTGGCTCGATATTTCGCAGTATGCTCTTTACTTTGAAGACGGCTTTGGCGCAGAAGGAAACGCGGCACTTTCGGAACTCGGCGGCGCTCTCAGTATGGCTTACGGCGTTCAAATCAAGATGGAAAGCGACTTCGTACTTCCCGGTACAGAAATTCCCACCGATACAAAAGAGATACTTATAGGAAAAACAAACCGTGCGGAAAGTGCGGCGCTTGTATCTGAAAGCGACAGTGCATTCGACTATCATATTTCATTTGACGGTCAACGATTGTGCGTTGTAGGCGCAACGGAATCGGCAACGGCAGAGGGCGTTTATTTCCTTATTTCACTTATTGAAGAAGGCGGACTTTTTATAGATGCGGGTTATAGATACGACTATATCCACAAATACGAATGCGAAAACGCAAAAATCGCAGGTGAAGACATAAAAACGTACACTATAGTTTACAAAAACTCCAATCTTGCAAAAGAAGTTGCAAAGAAGGCTTCCGAAATAATACTCGAAAAGACCGGAATTGAACTCCCCGTTGTAAGAGAAGACAAGGCAGAAGAAGGCAATCATATTTTAGTCGGTAGCAAAGAAGAACTTGAAACCGATATTATTCCCGACGGTCACGGATACGGTATTTTTGCAGACGGTACTACACTCTGCATTTCCTACGCAAGCGGAAAGGCGGCATACAAGTCGCACGACCTCATTGCAGAAATGTTCTCTGCGGACTTTGATATTTCTTCCGCATACACGGATATACGCGAAGCGGACGTGTTGAAAGTTTCTTTGCTCGGTGACAGTAACACCGCGCTCGCTACAATTCAGCAATGGCTTGATATTTATCTCACTACGCGTTATCCCGATATGCTTATTGAACTTGACAACCGCGGTGTGAGCGGTGATACCGCAAGCGGCGCGTATGAGCGTCTTGACTGGGACCTTTACAACTATGACCCTGACGTCGTTATAGTATGTTTCGGCGGTAACGGTATGACGGAATACGTAGGCTCGCTCTCTGACAAGATGGTTTCCGAATCTACTCGCACGCAAAAGAAAAACTGGTATATAAACAATATGACGAAGTTGATAGAAGAACTTCAAAAGAAGGGCAAAGACGTAATTCTCGCAAGTTCTGTGTGTTATGACGAGTGGATGGATAGCACCACCGCGCCTTACAAATACGTACACGCAACTTATATTGAGTTGACGGAAACTATGCGCGAGATTGCAGAGATGCTCAATATTGAATTCGTTGACATATACAACAATCTTCTCCCCATAACAAAGGGATACCGCGAAGAAACGCAGGATTTCAGCGCGGCACTTATGAGCAGCGACCGCAAACACGTAAATCTTGCAGGTGCGCTTGCTGCGGCTTTCGCATTCGTTGAAGACTCGAGATGGTCGAGCGAGATAGTTGCAAGTGTTGAACTTACCGCAAATTCAAAGGAAGCACAGGCGGAAAACGCGTCAGTTACGGTAAAAGAAGCAAAGAGCGATTATATCCGCTACACGTATCAACCTAACTCAATCCCTCTCACAGTTAACGAATATTACAAGAAAGTCAAAAAATACGGTACTCTTAACCTTGATGCATACAACAAGGAAATAATAAAGGTTACAGGACTTGATGCGGGAGAATACGAAATCCGTTTCGGTAATTCGGTAGTAATTACGGCAACGGCAGAAGAACTTGCAGAGGGTGTCAACATTGCCACTTGCGACAAAAACCCCTCACAGACCGCTTCAAGATACCTTTATAACTCACTTGAAACAAAGAGAAAGAATATTGCATCCGACCGCGGATTTGCTTATATTGAAAAGAATTATATCCGCAAAAACAATTTAGGCGACCTTTCAATCGATGAAAAGTTTGAACTTTATTCAAATCTTATAAGCACTAATGCGGTTTCGGGTTACCTTCTCTCTACAATGGAGAGTTTCGTAGAAAGAATAGACGATATGAAGACGTACAAGGCGACAAACGACTATTCGGACTATATGGCTCTCAAATATGCTCACCCCGACGCATATACTGTTGAAATAGTGAAGAAATAAAAATTGGGATATTCGGTATAAGAGTAAAAAACTGTTCTAAATCCGAAAATTCTCTCATATAAAACAGAAAAACAACTCGGTTTTTAAACTGAGTTGTTTTTTTGCGTTGTTTCAATCCAAAAGGCTTGAGTAAACTATATTTGCCGTGCGGTTGTTTTTGTATGCGTTGCCCGAATTCCCTCTCATGTGTTGACAGTAGAATATGGCAACGTGGTTTTCGGGGTCTATCAAAGTATAGCCACCTGCCGCACCGTCCCAACCGAATGCGCCATTCGGGATAAGCGTACCGCCTGCGCGTGTGACGTTTACTCGGACACCGAGACCGTAGCCCTGACCTGCTTCCGTGTGGTTGTAGGAATACTCTTTTTCGGGGGTGATGCGAGACGTACGCATTGTATCTATTGCACTTTGCGAGAGTATTCTCTCGCCTGTTTTCGCTATACCGCCGTTTGCAAGTGCGTCTGCAAAAAGAATATAGTCGTCTGTGCAGGATATAATGCCCGCGCCGCCGCTCTGGTGCTCTGTGCCGAGTCGGTAGATGCATTCTGTTTTCGGCAAGGGCACTGCATCACAGCCGTCCTGCTTAAAATACTGGTCTACCATACGGAAAAGTTTTTCTTCGGGGACTGAAAATCCCGTGTCTTTCATTCCTGCAGGCTCGAATATGTTCTTTTTCAGATATTCGCCGAAAGGCATACCCGAAACGACTTCGATAATCGCGCCGACGATGTCGTGAGAAAGACCGTACATATATCTTTCGCCGGGGTCAAATTCAAGAGGCTCGTTTGCTATTGCGCGTGCTAAATCAACTGTCGGGCATCTTCCGTTTGTTTTTTCCTTGCACGCTTTGATTGACGGAGAAGCGAGGTCGTAGTTTACACCGCTCATCATTGAAAGAAGGTCATAAACGCGCATAGGTCTTTTCGCTTGGCGGATTACGGTTTCGCCGTTTATTTTTTCTTTTACTTTGAGATTTTCAAGAGCAAATTCGGGAATGTATTCGGAAACAGGGTCATGAAGAAGGATTTTTCCGCGCTCTACAAGTTGCATAGCGGCGGTACAAGTAATGACTTTCGAGCAGGAATAGAGATTGACTAAACTGTCGGTGGTCATTTCGCGCTTTGTTTCTCTGTCGGAGTAGCCGCCGTGACGCTCGTATATGAGTTCGTGGTCTTTCATCACTTTGCAGTTGTAGGCAGGTGCACCGATGGTTTTTTCAAGCCCGTCGAGATGTTCGTCAAGATATTTCGTATTCATTTTATCTTCCTTTTTTCAAATTTCTTTAATTTTCAAAATTCTTTAAAGCGCGGTTTTCTCTATATACTCTATCAACTCCGCGTTGTCTTCAAGTCCGTGGGGGTGATGGTCACAATCGGGTTTACACCACACTTTAATAGGTGCGCCTTTCAAATTGTAGTACTCTTCGAGAGTTTGTGCGTTTTCTTTCGGGTCTACTATCTTGTCAACTCCGCCGTAAACAAGTGCGACGGGGATATTGTTGTCGGTCAAGGTTTTTAGGCGGTGTATGGGTTGGTCGTTATAAACTCTTATCTCGGCTTCGGTTTTGAAACCGTATGCTATCATCTGTTCTTTACTCCACTGGCTGTTATTCGCATTTTCGGGACTCCAGCCGCAGAAAGAAAGCAAAGGTGCGTCAAGGTACAAAAGTGACACGTAAGTGGGGCAACGCGATGCATAGCATACTGCGTGAAGTCCGCCGCAACTCATACCTACACAAACACACTTACGGCGAAGTCCGAATTCGGACACGAAGAAGTCGGCGAGATTTCGCTTTACTTCTTGGTCGTCGTCAGTTCCCCAACGGCTTCTGTTTTTGAGATATGCGAGATGATAGCCGCGATTGAGCATTTCTATTTCAAACGCGGGGAATGCACCGAAATATTCGGTTTTCAGCATCCATTTATCCGTTTTATTTTCTTCTTTCGGGAATATGAGCAACGCTTCTCTTCCCTCGAAGATGAAATCTATTCTTTCAAATCCGTTCCATTCGCTTTTTGCGTAGTTCATTTTATTTTTCCTTTCGGTTGTGTTAAAATATTTATTCAGATACTTTTACTATCTCGACGCGGTATGCATCAACGAGGGCGAGTTTCTGCGCGATATATTCAGCGTAGTCTATTTCCGCCTCGAATTTTTCGAAATTTTTAGCGTTTTCGATATAACTTGTCATACAGTTCGTTACGTATCCCGATACTGTCTTTTTCTCAAGTACCTGTTTGAAATTCTCAACGCGTTCTTCTACTGTGAGGCTTGTAAGTCCGTTCGGAATAATGTAGCGCGTTTCAATATATGAGAAACCGCGGAAGGTGCTTACACGGCTTGACTTCACTTGCAATTCGTTGAATACTTCTTTTGCCAGTTTCTGCGTGGGATTTCTCGTTACGTCTGCTAAGTTGATTCCTTCGGCGAGTTCTTCTGCCGTTCTTGTAACGACGAGTGCGCCGTTGTATCTTATTTCATAGTTGCCCGCTTCAAGACCTTCCACTTTGAGAAGTTCTCTATTGTATGCGGCGAGGTCTGTCTTGCCGTAGGTTTCAAGTTTTGCGTAATGTTCGTTATCGGGCAGAGGAATCGCATTCGGGCGGTAGGTGTAGTAGATGTAGTTAGAAGACGAACGAATAACTTCGACTTCTGCGTTTTCTGCTACCGCTTCATTAGAAGAAGCAAAAAGAGAAACACTTGCTACAATGTCGCTTCCCCATTCCGTGTGGTCTTCGGCATAGGCGAGGGCAGCGGCAAGCGCACCTGCTACGTCCGTGTGTTTACGGTCGGAATAAATAGTTTTTGCCGTGATACCGCCTTTTTCCTCGCGGTAATCCTTTAGAATTACCATAAGGTTGTCAAAATAGTCTACGCATTCAAGAGAGTATTTCGCGGCGAGGTCTTTTACACCGTCGGAAAGCATACCGAAACCGATATAGGAATTCTTGAAGTTTTCTTCCGTTGAATCCATCCATTCGTCATAGGCTATAGGAGTAGCAAGAACTACTTCGATATCGAGGGAAACGAGTTTCTTTACTATATTTTCCATTCCCGAAAGGAACCATTTGACTTTGCTTTCGCGTTCTTTTTCGTTTACTGTACCGTTGGCAGAACCGAATTGTTCAACAACGCCGTTACAACCAAAGTTTACAATAACGACGTCGGGGGCGTGGTCGATAACGTCCCATTCAATTCTGTTAAGACCCGAACCGGGAGAATCTCCGCCTATACCGCTATTTATAATCTCGTATGATTTGTTCGGAAACCTTGTGGTCATATAAACTTCAAACCAAAGCGGAACTTTTGCTCCTGCGGTGTAACTGTCACCGAGCATTACTATGCGTACGCATTCTTCCTGCAAAGCAAGAACAAAACCGTCTGCGAGGTCTTTATTTTCCGCGTATGCCACAGAGAGTGCGTCTATCGCTTTTACTGCGGATTTAGGGTAGGTATATCCGACGTAGATATTCCCTGCGTCAACTTTTACACCGTAGCCGTAGTAATCGGCAAGGAAGTCTATACCAAGTTCGCTTTCGCTTCCTACCCATATTATATTTTCCGTCGGCGCGTTCTTTTCGGGAACTGCTTTCAGTTCATAGCCTGTTGCGTGGGAAATGCTTTCTACCATTTCTTCCGCCAAGTCTTGCGAGATAGCAGAATCTTTGTAAACTATAGTATACATTTCAAGGGAAGTGCCGTTTACTGTCGGCTCTGCGTTTGCGTAATTATGGTGATAGGTATATTCATATCCTGCATTGAGATAAAGTCCGTCTGATTCGATAAGAGAGATAAGGTATCTCACACCTTCGGCGGTGGCTTCATCGGTTGCGCCTGCGACGGCTATTCTTTGTCCGTCATAGGTAATTTTATAGTCTAGCGTTTTGAGATTGTCTTTGAGAATTGCTTCCGACTGCGCTCTATTCGTGCTTCCCACAAGTATTTCATTCGTATCCTGCGGCACTTGTTCACTCGGAAGGATAAAATCGTCGCCAACGAGCATCTGCATTCCGTAGGCACGGTTTAGCGTATCGCGGAGTATGTTTATTTCGTTATTTATTTCTTCTGAAATGCCGGTTGCCGCACATATAGAAAACGAAGTGAGGTCTACCTTTTCGGCTTTCGGCGCTTCTGTTACTTCGGGGGTATCTCCGCCGCAAGAAACAAGCAAACAAAGGGAAAGAATTACCGTAAATACAAACGCAAGTTTTTTCATTTTTTCCTCCGTACATTTATAATACTTACAATATGAATTGTAGCACACTTCTTTTTATTTTTCAAGGTTATTGCGCTATTTTATATATTTTTATAAGATAGTTTTTATTTTCTTGAAATATAGAAAATTTGTTTCAAAAAATAGAAAATTCAACTATATTGATTGACAATCATTTTTTTATTTGTTAAAATACTAAAGTAAAGCAAAAATACGCAAGACTTTTTCGTTTTGCAACGTTGCAAAAAGGAGATATTCTTTTATGAAGTGGTTAGAAAAGTTAGCAGAAGAACAAATCAATATAAGTTATTTTAAAACAGTAGTTAAGTACAACGTAAACACACGCGAGTTTGAGATTTCTGACGACGGCAAAAAAACCTATGCGCGCGCAAAGATAAACGGCGTGTATACCGAAGACGGAAACTATTTGCCCTTTTCGGAATTTTCTTCTTGCGAGGCTTTTCTCTTAAAATACAATCTTACCCCCACAAATACGCTTTATGTAAAATTCAAAGATGAAGATAAATCTATAAAAGAAGTGACAGTCGCGTTTGAATTGTACGCGAAAGGTCTTGCTTTGAGTGCATTTTACGGTGGCGAAGAAATTTCTCTCAAGTTGAATGCAGAAGGCTCTGTCGGCACGGCGAAAAATCCGCTTTCCGACGAGTTTGCAGTAGCGATAAACAGCGACGGTAAGCCTCTGCGCTCTGCTTACGGCCCTGCGGTATCGCTTTGCGACAATGCGATTTTCAACAGAAAAGACGGTTCTGCGGTAATACTTTCAGAGGACTTCGACATTGCAAAACCGAAGAGTCTTTCAATGAAGTTTAACTTCGGGCGCAACTGCTACGAATTCACAAGCAAAGAAGAAAAACTTTGTATATATCAAAGAAACGATATACATAATGACATTTGCGGAATTACATACAACGGTATAAATAAAAACAACACTTTCCCTACACCGCCTGCGGGTTGGATGACTTGGTATTCTGTAAAGTTTGACGCTTGTGAAGAAGTAGTACTCAAAAACGCAAAGAGAATGAAAGAACTTTTCGGCGAGTACGGTGCGGACACGGTATGGGTTGACTGGGAATGGTATCACGGAGTGCTTTCTCAAAAGGGCGCGGACGGAATAAGTTATTTTGAGCCCGATCCTGTGCGTTATCCTAACGGAATGGCGCACGTGTCGAGCGAGATAAAGAAATTAGGGCAGACGCCTGTTTTGTGGGTTGGATTTACTCACGAGCCGGGGGAATGCGAATTCGTGAAAAAATATCCCGAAGCGGTTATTGACGATACTGTGCATTGGTTTGGCTCTTACGTATTTGACCCGACGAACAAGGATTATATAGAGAAATATCTCATTCCTGCCGCGAAAAAGGTGCACGAATGGGGATACGATGCGATAAAGTGGGACGTGCTTCCCTCCTCTATGGGAATTTACGATGCCCGTCAAGACAAATTCGCCGATACAAGCGTGAGTGCTTACGAGGCTTTTCGCCGTGTTGTTAAGACGGTGCGCGAAGTTATCGGCGAGGACACTTATATGCTTTCCTGCTCCGGCGAGTTTGATAAATCCGTACTCACTTACGCAGACCTTTTCGACGGTGCGAGAATCGGCGGAGACATATTCAAGTGGGAAGAATTCATTGATTCTGCGGTGCGCCGTTTGTACAGGCTTTACCACTTGCACAATACTGTCCTTTACTGCGATGCGGATAACGTAGTAATCCGCGAAGAATTCAATAACGAAGAACAAGCCAGAACGAGAGTCAGCGTAGTATCGCTCCTCGGTCTTCCCTTCACTATCGGCGATGAACTTTCCACACTTGACGACTACCGCATAGACCTCATACGCCGCGCGTTGCCGCCTATTGATGCTCATACAAAGGACTTGCGAGTTGCGGACTATGACGGTGAAGTATTGCTCACCAATCTTGCGATATGCAAAGAATTCGATGAGTGGAACGTTGTGGGTGTGTCAAATCTTTCTGGCGAAGATAAAAACATTTCCGTTTCTTTTGCAGATGAACTCTACCTCGGTGACGGAAAATATCACGTATACGACTACTGGCACCACGAATATCTCGGTATTTTCAAGGGCAACGCGGAAGTTTCCGTCAAGGCATACGATACAGCGGTGCTCTGCATAAAGAAAGTAGAAGATAAAGCGCAAATAGTTTCCACTTCCCGACATATAAGTCAAGGCGGATATGACTTGCTTTCCCTCTCTTATGACGAAAACTCGCGTACACTTTCGGGTAAATCTCTCGGTGTGGCAAACGAGGAATACGTAGTAAGTATATACGACAACAAAACGAAAAAGGTGTCCGACTTCACTTTCACACCCGAAAAAACGGGCGAGTTTGACTGGTCGGCTACACTTTAAGTGAATTTTATATAACAAGTTAATAAAAGACCTATCCGAATATTTTCTGATAGGTCTTTTGTTTTATTCAATTAAAAGAGTTGTATTGGAGTTTTCTTCTATTATAAACGCTTCTTTTTGTTCTTCCGTGTCCTCGAACTCAAAAAGAACATTTTTAAGTTTTATAGTCAGGGGCTCGTCCTTATTCGCTATCGGCACAGACGGATTTGCAAGTCCTGTGAAACGCACGTTTTCAAGTGTGAATTCTCCGAGATGCGCTCCGACCTGTATCGGCTCTGTGTCTGCTTTATACTCCAAAACGTCTCTTGCGTTTTCGATTATGCAGTTTTTGAAATGAATATCCGAAGGAGTATAGGGATAGTCAATACTTGCGAAATAAGTAACTACGCTCAAAAGATTGTGTCTTCCTTCTTTTCTTGGAAGTTCGCAATTTTTACCTTTTACCACCGTTTGTCTGTGAGGATAGTATCCTTCGCCGTATGCGTAAGTGTCTTCTACTCTTATATTGACACCGCCTATGCGGAATAGGTTACAAGAGGAGTTCAAAACACAATTTTTTACAAGAAAGTTCTTTATATTTACACCTGCAAAACAATCGTCACCCGTCTTGAAAAGGCAGTTTTCAACGAGTGCGTTTTCCGTGCAGTGAAGATGAAGTCCGTCAGAGCCGCCAAGACAGGTAACGTTTTTCATCGTGAGGTTTTTGCAGTTGTTCGCTTCGTGCAAAAAGTTTCCGCTATGTCTTACCGTGTAGCCTTCAAGACGTATATTTTCACAACAAGAAAAGAATATTGCGTGAGGACCGCGGTAGCCTTCCTCTCCGTCGCCGTCATAGCAATTTGCGCCGTCTATTACCGCGCCCGTCTCGCCTATTATAGAGATATTCTTCTCACCGTATGCGGAAATTATCGCACGGCGATAGGTCTCCCAAGATTTCCTTTGAAAATGATGTTGAAAATAGTGAGAAATCATCTCCATATCAGAGCGCATTTCAAGAGTATCGGGGATAGGGAAAACCTCGTAATCGTCACAATTGTCGCTTCCGTAAAGTTCTGCGCCATTTTGAAGATAGAGCGTAGTGTTTGAATAGATATACAAAGCGGCGGTGTAAAATCTGCCTTTCGGGATAACAACCGTACCGCCACACTCGCGGCAAAGGTCAAGCACCGCTTGTATTTTTTCTGTCTGAAGTTCTTTACTGTCGGCTTTTACACCGTAGTTTGTAATAATATATCTGTTCATTTTTCAGTCTCCGTTATGTAAACTTATATAGTCAACAAACATTTCATTGAATAATATTACTTTCGTTTTTCTGTTTACGCACACATTATAGCACTCATTTTTCCGTTTGTAAAGAGTGAAAGCGAAAAAAACCGATATTCAAAGTTTTCAAATAAGATTCAAAAGAAGAATGGACATACCGCCCAAAAGCAATACTGCTATCTCGCGTTTTCTTATCTTTTCCTTGAAGAACACTATGCCGCAGAGCATTGAGAGTATAATCACGCCTATGTTGAGTGTCGGGAAAAATATCGCGCTGTCAAGATTTCCTGCAAGCGTTGTATTCAGAAGATTGCAACAACCGAAGAAAAGACCTACAAGGGCTGCGCTGACAATCTTTTTGCAAGTGAAGCCTCTTGTGTTTTATCTTTTTGTTGATGCAAAAAATGAAAACGACACTGCTGCCGCAAGCAAAAATGCAAAAAAAAGGAAGACGGATTTTTCTTCTGCGTGAGGGGATCTCTGCTGGATTTTTTGTACTATTCCGAGTCCGCCCGATGCAAGCATTGCGACAATAAGCGGAATGAAATAGTGAGATTTTGATTTGCTTGCGTTTTTGTTTATTTTTAAGCCCGAGACTATAACCGCCGACACAGCGCACAGGATTCCGAAGAAATCAAAGATTGAAAACGCCTCGCAAAAGACAATAACGCCCGACATAGTGGGCAAGATAAATCCCAATGAATAAACTGTCGAGCATAGCGCTGTATTGCCTTTTGACAATGCCGCTGTATAAAACCATTGTGCAAGCACTAGAAGGCATCCGTAAATGAACGCAAATAAGAGTGTCTCTCCGGCTATGCTCTCAAAGGAGATTCCCTCAAACGATACAAGCGCAAGAGCGCCGAATAAAAACAAAACGCCTTGACACAAAAAGAAGGGCTTTGTTTTAAATTCAACGGAGGACAAATTTTTCGAGAGCAGATTTCGCCCTGTGGAAAGTAGTACGCTGAGTGCCAAAAGAAGATATGCCATTATACCTCTCCGAGAATGATTTTATGCAGGTTTTCGCTCAATATTTTTCTTTCGTCGTCATCGACAAGGCTGAAGCGATTTCCGTCGTTTGGTGTGCTGAGGTAATTCCATACACAATACGGAATATCCCATTCATTTAGGATCTTTATCATATCGCGCATCCAATTTTCGCGCCATTCAATGTCTGCGTGGCGGATAGTACCAAACTCGCCGCACCAGAGAATTTTGTCAGGGTGATTGTCGATAAATTCCTTTACAGGTGCTAAGTAGTCGCGAAGAAATTCTGCGTCCATTTTTGTGTATCTGAGATATTCGTTTCTGCCGTTTACTGTGCGGTGGAAGTCTCTGTAACGCTCTATATCGTCGCAGGGATACGGCATTTTTCTGTTGTAATAGAGATGTTTTTCTTGCAAGACGCCACGCTGATGCGTAAATTCGTGCGGCGCGTAGCAATGGAAGGTGTATATGATGTTTTCATCGTCATATACCTTTGTTTTCGGAAGGGCGGTCGGGTTATTCCACTCAACGCCTCCTACAATGATAAGGCGGTCTTTGTTCTTTTTTCGTATTGCATTTATTGTTTTTTCGGCTAAGACGTCCCATTCCTTCGGGGTTGCGTTGACTACCTCGTTCATCAATTCGAAAACAACTTCGTTTTGGCTTGCAAACTCGTCCTCCAGCATTGACCAAAACGCGACAAAGCGATTTTGCAGTTCTTCGTCCTGCATAAGTCCGCACTCGTCGAGAATGTCACAGTAGTTTCCTACCGCCTTGTGAAGATTTAGGACAGGGCGCAGGTTATACTTCTGACACCAAGCGACAAAACTTTTTACGAGAGAAATTATGTTTTCTCTATATACGTATGGCTTTTCTTCAAGGACTATCTGGTCAAAGCCGAGACGGATGTGGTCCATTCCGAGTGAGGCGACGTAGGCTATATCTGCTTCGGTTATGTAACTTTCAAAATGCTCCATATCGCCTACTGTAAGGTGCATTCTTTTGTCAGGTGGCAGGAACTTAACGCGTTTGTGGTTTGTGAGCCAGCCGCCTATTCCCATTCCCCGCTGAAATTTTTCTATTTTTCTCATAATGCGCTCCTTTTATTTTATCAATATATAAATTATACCACGAAAAAACAAAAGAAAAATAGGACAAT
>JAZOLR010000038.1:0-5498 GCA_045653255.1 Eubacteriales bacterium
GATAAAAAACTTATACCGCTTATGTTTCCGGAAGGAATATACATTTCGATATCTTCGTAATAATCTATATCCTTTAAAATATCCAAAACTAAAGCCGCCCTCGCTATAAGCAGGTCTGCGTTATTTATCTTGAGTGATGAAACAGATCCGTCCTCTTTTTCTGTTATTGAGACAAGATTTGAAAAAAGAGAATAGTTTTGTGTAAGTTGTTCTGAAACGCAAGCATTGACTTTTTGTGTGAGCGAAGTTTTGAGTGATGCTTTTGAGTATGAAATTACATAAGGATATATTTGAAAATTGATAGATATGACAAGGCAGAATGCAAGCAGCGCAAAGAACAAAGCAAAAAACTTGAATTTGTGTTTCTTTCGCTTTCTTTTTCCAATGTAATATATACCGTTATTCAAGTTATATCACCTCAATACAGTATATGCAAAAAAAGAAAATAGGTTACTCTTCGTTTTCTTCGGATTTTGGCTTCTTCTTGGCTTTTATATCTATCTCGGAAAGCGGATTGGAATCGACTGCGCTTGCCATGTGTTCATTGCTTACGTGGGTGTATATTTGAGTCGTGTTCAACTGTTCGTGACCGAGTATATCTTTTAGCACTCTTACGTCTACGTTTCCGGATTGGTACATAAGCGTTGCTGCCGTATGGCGCAACTTATGAACAGAAAAACCTCTATGGTCAAGCCCTGCTTCGTCAAGATGCTTATATACGAGCCATTGTACTGTTTTGTTGCTTATTCGAGTTTGTCTATTGCTCAAGAACAGTGCCATTGTCTTGAGTTTTGAGACATCGCCCGAAGTTCTTTCGCGCAGATAATCAACAAGAGCGCGTCTGCATGCGTCATTCAAGTACACTATTCGTTCCTTTGAACCTTTTCCGGTTACTCTAAGTGAGCGTAATTCTTGATCTATATCTGTAAGGTCAATGTTTACAAGTTCTGACAAACGCATTCCGCAATTTAAAAATAGAGTAACTATAGCAAAGTCGCGTTTTGCGTTTTTGGAATTTTCGTTAGATTTAATCGTTTCTAAAAGCGAAATGCTTTCGTTAAGTGTGAGATGCTTTGGGAGGGTAGAATGTTTTTTGGGAGAGGAAATATCAATTACAGGATTGATTTCAAGCACTTTTTTCTTCGAAGTAAGATATTTGAAAAACGCTTTAAGAGAAGAAAGTTTTCTTGAACGTGCAGCCCAACCGTTTCCTCGTGATTGGTTTGCAAACATTAGATATTCGTAAACGTTTTCGGTTTTTATCTTTTTTATATATTCCAAATCTATATTGCTTATATCTATTTCGTTGAATTCTTCGCTTTCCACGTCAATGAAAAGTCGTCTTGCTTCCATATATCTGAAAAAAGTGCGCAAGTCAAGAAGATATTCGCATACAGTCTTTTCAGAACAAGCCTCTATTACAGATTTGTACGAAGCAAACTCTCTTACGATTTCTGGAAATTGCGCCATTTCTGCGCTTTTGAGTGTAAGTACCGCCATCTTTAATCACCTCTACACGTTTATTATACAATATTCCTATAATTTTTAGTGGATAATTTGTAAACATTTATTTTTTCTACTTGAATTGATGCAGAGACTTATGTAAAATAAACATAATAGTAAATTGTCGCAGTCGCGGCAAAATTCTTAGTATGGAAAGTATGTATGAAATTTTTAAAAGAAAATTCTTATAACGTAGTTCGCTTGATGATAAATCAGTTTGGAATGATGATTTTCGGACTTGTTTTGTCGTTTGCTACCGTTGGTATGCAAGGAGCATTTTCTGACGATTTGTTTCTTTTTGTTAGTATTTTTACTATCTGTTTTTATATGGTTCTCATTTACTATATGGTTTGGGAACTTGGCGCGAGAGATATTATCCGAGTGGAAGCGGGAAGAATGAAATACGATAGATTTTACGGTACGAAAATCGCATTGCTTGCAAATTTGCCGAATCTTTTACTTGCTTTTGTGGGGTTGGTTGGTTATCTTTTTGGGCTCTCTCTTGCAGAGTTTGATTTTGGAAAAGTTATGTATTCTATTTCTCACGTTATAAGCGGATTTATTCAAGCCCCTTATCTTGGAGTGATAAAACGTTCTTTTGAAGTATTGGGTTTGACTAATAACTATTTAGCAGATGCGCTTATTTATTTCGTAACGACTATCCCCGCGATTCTTGTTACTTCTTTTGCATATATTCTTGGATGCAAGAACTTTCGTATTATTCCTCAGAAGAAAAAGTCATAACCAAAATATACATGTAATATAAATAGTTAAATCTCCATATATTTGTATAAACAAGTCTATGGGGGTTTTTCTTTTGGAGAAATCAAATTATATATTATTTAAGTTAAGTATATTTCTTTTTGTTTTTGTTATCGTGGGGATATCTATGTGCTATCTCGGATTGAAAACAAATTATAATTATGATACAGAACAAGTGTTGACACAGGAAAGTTTCACTGTTATAATAGATGCAGGCCATGGTGGAGAAGACTGCGGTGCTATAGGTGTTAACGGAGTTTACGAAAAAGATATCAATCTTGCTGTTGCTACAGAACTAGCCCGTCTTTTGAGTGAATGCGGTATAACCGTTGTTGAGACACGCACGCAAGATAAACTTTTATATACCGAGGCTCAAAATGTAAAAGGCCAGAGAAAGCAGTATGATTTAAAAAATCGACTTGAATATGCAGAAAAACTGCCAAATGCAATTTTTGTTAGTATTCATATGAACAACTTTCAAATGGAGTCATGCCGTGGAATGCAGGTGCTTTATTCCACCAACACTCCCGAAAGTCGAATTTTGGCAAATAATATACAAACTGCAGTGATAAATACTGTTCAACCGTACAATACGAGGAAAATAAAAGCAACTGACGGGAATATATATCTTCTTGATAATGCTGTCGGAACTGCCGTACTAGTAGAGTGCGGATTTCTTTCCAATTATGATGAATGTGAAAAATTATCCGAAAAAGATTATCAAATGCAATTGTCATTTAGTATCTTTTGTGGTATTATGGATTATATAAACGGTGTAAATAAAAAATAGAGGACTAATATATGAAAGCACAAAAAAACATCTACGTTTGTTCCGAATGCGGATACACGAATGCAAAATGGCTTGGGAGATGTCCCGAGTGTAACAGTTGGAACACGCTTGAGGAAACTGCGCCGCCGACTGTGACACTTGACCAGAAAGCAAATTCATCAAAGCCTTTGACAAAGGCGGAAAAACTTGATACTATGGCTCTGCCTGAATATATTCGCGTGAAAACGGGGCTTTCGGAACTTGATAGAGTTCTCGGCGGAGGTCTTGTGTCTGGATCTGTTGTGCTTATCAGCGGTGAACCCGGAATTGGTAAATCGACGTTGCTCTTGCAGATATGCAATAAACTTGCAAACGGAAACACGGTTATGTACGTTTCAGGAGAAGAGTCAGGCGGACAGATAAAACTACGCGCTCAAAGATTGAAGATAAAGAGTGGAGAACTGTATTTGCTTAATGAAACTTCAATGTCAAACATCATATCTGAATATGAGAGAATAAAACCCGACATTATAATGGTGGATTCGATTCAGACTATGTATAGCGAAAAGTTTAATTCATTTGCGGGTAGTATATCGCAAGTTCGGGAATGCGCTATGACTTATATAGAAATAGCCAAACGTACAGGTTGCTCTGTTTTCCTTGTAGGTCACGTCAATAAAGAAGGCGGAATTTCAGGACCTAAAATACTTGAACACATGGTTGATGCGGTTTTGTATTTTGAAGGTGAGCGCCGTCAGTCCTACAGAATAATAAGAGCGATAAAGAATCGGTACGGCTCAACAAATGAAATAGGCGTTTTCGAGATGAGCGACGTTGGACTTGTCGAAGTGCCTAATCCTTCAGAGATGACACTTGATGCAAGAGTTGAAAGCATTGGCGGAAATTGTGCAGGTTGCGTGATAGAGGGAAGCAGACCGATAATTACAGAGATACAGTCGCTCGTTGTACCTTCTGTATATCCTACACCTAAAAGAACTGCCGATGGATTTGATTATAACCGAATGGGACTCTTGCTTGCTGTGCTTGAGCGTCGATTAGGCTTGAAGTTTTCTCAAAATGACGTCTATGTAAATATAGCGGGCGGTATGAGACTTGATGAGCCGGCGGCGGATTTGGCGATAGCGATGGCTCTCGTTTCGGGAATAACAGACAGAGTTGTTCCAAATGACTTGATTGCTTTTGGAGAGATAGGGCTTTCTGGCGAAGTGCGTTCGGTTTCTCACGTTGAATATAGAGTAAAAGAAGCGATTCGTCTCGGTTTCAAAAAACTCTTGTTGCCAAAGAAAAATATCAATAATAGATTGAAAGTTCCCGAAGGTGTCACTTTATGCGGAATTTCAAGTATATTTGAGGCACTAAAATATTTGGATAAAAAAGAGAATATGTAAATACGCAAAAAGCAGGTATATCAAATGGCAAAAATCGCGCAGAGGGATGAAAATCCCTTCAAATATACTGATTCAAATAAAAGATATTATACTTACGATTATTACTTGCGTAAGACGTTTGGCGGAAAGTGTGCAAAAATTACTCTTGATGCAGGATTCACGTGCCCTAATATAGACGGCACGTGTGGATATGGCGGATGTATTTACTGCTCTGACAGAGGTAGTGGAGATTTTGCGCAGACGGCGGAAAAGTCACTTTTAGAACAGTATGAACTGCAATGTGAAAAAATAAATAAGAAATGGGATACCAAAAAATTTATACCGTATCTTCAAGCGCATACTAATACATACGCGCCAACAAAAAAACTTGAAGATATATACGGGCAGATACTCAACTTCCCGAACATTGTAGGTTTTAATATTGCTACTCGCGCAGACTGTCTTCCGAGTGATACGGTAGAACTTCTTGCAACCGTAGCGGAAAGAACAACGCTTACAGTAGAACTTGGTCTGCAAAGTATACACGACGAAACGGCGTCACTAATTAACAGATGTCATACTTATGAAGTTTTTGTGGATGCTTATTTGCGCTTGCGTGCGGCATCAGACAAAATAAAAGTCTGTATACATCTTATTGACGGGTTACCAAACGAAACGGAAGAAATGATGATAGAAACGGCAAGGGAAGTGGGGCGTCTTCATCCCGATCAAATAAAACTTCATCTTATGCACGTCTTGCGAGGAACAAAACTTGCAAAAATGTATGAAAGCGGAGAATATATTCCTCTTTCGCTAAATGAATATGCCACAATCGTATGCAAACAACTTGAAGTGATTCCGTCTGATATAGTAATAGGAAGAATAACGGGCGACGGAAAAGCAGATGACTTGCTCGCTCCTGAATGGAGCAAGAAGAAATTTGTGGTAATGAATACAATAGATAAAATATTGTATGAAACCGATTCATACCAAGGTAAATTTTTAAATTCATAATTATTAACTTTATTTATAAAAAGACTGTGTTACGGGTTGTATTTCTTCGCAAAAACGCAGTC
>JAZOLR010000039.1:0-2505 GCA_045653255.1 Eubacteriales bacterium
GGGAGATTTTTCGTTTGCGACCGAGAGTGACGAGGTAAAAACAATCTAAATGATTGTTTTTACCGACGGAAAGCCCAAAGCAACGAGAAATGAAGCAAGGCTATGCCTTGTGCACATTTCGACTATGCGACGGCGTGTGCAAGTTAAAACGAAAAAGGCTCCTTCTCATAAGGATGTTTGCAAATTGAATTGTAGGGACAGGCGTCCTCGACTGTCCGTTAGCGCGAAAATCTAATTCGCAGAAAACCGCAGGTTTTCAACCTTAATTAAAAGTAAGTTTATACTTGCGAAAAGGTCTGTGTACTAACGAAAATATAATTAAAACTTTTTTGCTTGTGGTGTCACCAAAATACGCCAATTCATTCACACCGAAAGTTCTTCGCGGAAAAATGCCAGTATTCTCTTTTCCTCGCGGGAGACTTTCACTTGCGTCAGTCCAAGCGCGTCTGCGGTTTCTTGCTGTGAGTAGTTTCTGTAATAGCGAAGGATTATTATCTTTTTTCTCATATCGGAAAGTTTATCTATCGCGGCGGAAAGGGCGAGGCGGTCAAGCATTCGCTCGTTTTCGTCCTCGTCGTAGAGTGTGCCTTCGAGTGTCATTCCCTCTTCGTCGCCGTAGACGCATTCGGAAAGCGAGGACACGGGGGAGATAGCATCGAGTGCTTCCGCCGCTTCTTCGCAGGATACTCCGCACCTTTCGGCAAGGGTGGAAATTCGCACGTCAGTGCCGCCCTCTTTCTGTATTTTCTCTTTTTCCGCCATGAGTTGCGCGCCGAGGCGTTTTTGCGCGCGAGAGACTTTTATCGGACCGTCATCACGCAGAAATCTTCTTATCTCGCCGAAAATAAGCGGTACGGCATAAGTGGAAAAGGCGCAATTACGCGAGACGTCAAAGGTGCGAATGGCTTTCAGTAGTCCTATGTTGCCGAGTTCTATCAAGTCCTCTATATCCGTACCGCGACCGCAAAACTTCATCGCAATACTGTTGACAAGACCGCCGTTTATGCGGAATAATTCCTCTGTCGCGTCTTTATCACCTTTTTGAGAAAGTTCAAGCAGGCGCAGATTTTCTTTGAATTTACGTTCACTCATATCATCGCTCTTGACAGGCGTTTTTTAAGAATTACCCTCGTGCCGCGACCTACCTCGCTTTTGACTTTCACGCTATCGCTGAAAGTCTGCATTACGGAAAATCCCATTCCGCTTCGCTCGTCTGAGGGGGAAGTCGTGTACAAAGGCTGCATCGCCTGACTCACATCGGGAATACCGCATCCTGTGTCGCGTATCTCTATTTTTACCGTATCGTCGGAATAAAGGTATGCCGATATGTAAATTGTTCCTACGGTATCCTTGTACGCGTGAACGATGCAATTCGTCACCGCTTCGGAAACGGCGCACTTGACGTCTGCAAGTTCTTCAAGCGTAGGGTCTACTTGCGCGAGAAAAACGCTTATCACAGAACGGCACACGCTCTCGTTTGCGGAAAGTGAGGGCAGGCGGAGTTTTATACTGTTTATCACTCTTTTTTCGCTCGAAGATTTATTTTTCATTTTTCTTTTCTCCCTTTTTTTCGGACTTTTCAAACTTTATGTTTTTTATGCGCTCTACTCCCGCCATAGAAAGAATTTTCACGACTCGCGCAGACGCGCCGTAAAGCAGAATGCTCGCGTCCATCTTTTCTGCAAGCGCGCTTCTTCCGAGGATAAGACCAAGTCCCGAACTATCCATAAATCCCACCGCGCTCAAATCTATACGAAGAACTTTCGGGCGGTATGAGAGCATCTCTGCGTCGATTTTCTCCCTTATCGGCTTCGCTGTATGGTGGTCTATCTCCCCCTCTATTTTCGCGTAGAGAGTGTCGTTTTTGTATTCACACGCGCATTTTGCCTGCTCTTTGAACATTTTTACACTTCCTTTTTTAGTTTTGTTACCCACATTATACACACGCAAGCCTAAAAAGATTGTCACTTTGTGCGGAGCAAATAAAAAAACTGCCACAAAAATGGGTGTAGTCCTATCGGAGAATTTCAATAAGGGTATGGGCATAGCCCGATGTATTTGTTTAACAAATGCGAAACTTGCAATAAAAACAGAAGAGAGAGTAATACGGAAGTACAATTCCGTATTACTCTCTCTTTTCTGCATTTTTATGAGTGATATTCTTTGCTTCGCAAAGAGTGATATTGCCCTTCGGGCAGTGATATTGTTCGGCTTCGCCTCACAGTGATATTCTATTCGCCATAAAACTCGCGTAGCGAATATCACTCGGCGATAGCCGAATACCACTGCGTAGCAATACAACTCGCCAAAGGCGAATAGAACTGGCGTGATACTCCGTTAAGAGTATCACGCCAAAATGGAGCACCCCGTCGGGGCTGTTAGCCGAGCCTTGCCTTCAGGGCGGCTACCTCGTCTGGCGTAAGACCCGCGTCCTCCATAAGGAACGCCTCCGCCTCGGCGACAAGGTCTGCCTCATAAATATCCGCTACCCCAAAGGTGGTATTC
>JAZOLR010000040.1:0-6123 GCA_045653255.1 Eubacteriales bacterium
CACGCGTCAACGTCTACGTGAAGGAGTTTTTTGCCGTCGAAGGAATAACACACCTCGACAGAATCCGATTGCCACGGGGTTACGTCCGTCAGTACGTATTCCGTGTCGGCGTTAAACCATGTCGTGGCGTATACCGTGCAGTAATACCACAAGTATTCGCCGTCAAAACAGAAGTCAAGAACTCCCGGCGACTTGCAAGAGAGCGCATTTCCGTCTTTATCTTGGCCACGGTTTTCTATTCTTGACGAGTATATGTAGAGTGCGGTTGTGGGATAGTGCAACCCTTGCTCTGTATAGAGCGCGTCCATCTCTGCGTCAAGCGTTACTTTCGGCGCTTGTACAACTTCTGGCGCGGTTGTTGTTGTCACGGGCGCAGTTGTTGTTGTCACGGGCGCGGTCGTTGTATTCGCGGGGGCAGTTGTTGTTGTGACTGAGGCTTTTGTGTCCGTTACCTTTTCGCCTTCGTTTTCCTTGCCCTCGCAGGAAGATAGCATAGCGCAAACGACGGTAAGCAAAGCGAGAATAACAAAAAATAAAGATTTACGCATATATTTCTCCGTTTTTTCGTTTTTTTTAAGTATACCACGCGAAAAGGCTTTGTGTCAATAATCTTATTCTCTTTTGTTTTTCGTCGGTTTCTCATTGTAAAGGCAGTATTATTTGGGCGCAAGTCTTGAAAAATGTTATTTTATATGATATACTCTATCTGTTATATTATACTTATGAAAGCAAAAGGAAAAAGTTATGGAAAGAATAAGCGAAGTTATACTCTGCAAATACGGCGAAATAGTATTGAAAGGTGCAAATCGCTCGACCTTTGAAGCAATGCTCGCGCGCGAGGTGAAGAAAAGAGCCGCAAAATACGGTCGTTTCAAGGTAACGCATCAGCAGAGCACGATATACATAGAGCCGCAGGACGAATACTGCGACGTTGACGGAATGGTTGAATGTGCGAAGAAGATATTCGGTATCGCAGGCGTCGGACGCGCGGCAGTTACGGAAAAGAATATGGAAAGCATAATTGCCACCGCGAAAGCATATCTTCCTCCGCTTATGGAAGGTAAAAAGACTTTCCGTGTGGACGCGAAACGCTCCGACAAGCGTTTCCCCCTTGCTTCTCCGCAGATAGCGGCGGAAATAGGCGGTGTCATACTTTCCACCGTGCGCGGAATCAAGGTTGACTTGCACAATCCCGAATCGCAGGTGCGCGTAGAAGTGCGCGACAATGCGGCATACATTCACGCAGACCAGCAAAAAGGCGCAGGCGGTATGCCCCCTCGCTCAAGCGGACGCGGTCTTCTTTTGCTATCGGGCGGTATAGACAGTCCCGTTGCAGGTTTTATGATGGCGAAACGCGGTATGGAAATAGAAGGGCTTCACTTTGAAAGTTACCCCTACACGAGCGAGCGCGCAAGAGAGAAGGTTTTCACTCTCGCCGACAAACTCTGCGAGTATACCTCTCGCATACACGTGCACGTTATTTCTCTTACTCGCATTCAGGAAGAACTTCGCCGTGCTTGCGAGGAAGACTATTTCACGCTTTTACTCCGTATCTTTATGATGACACTTGCGGAAAGATGTGCAAAGCAGTATCATTGCCGTGCGCTTATCACGGGTGAGAGTCTCGGTCAGGTAGCAAGTCAGACAATAGAGGCGATAAACGTCACGGATAGCGCAGTAAAAGACATTCCCGTGTTCCGTCCCTGCATAGGTATGGATAAGGAAGAAATAGTTACTATCGCAAGAAAGATAGACACCTTTGAAACCTCTATACTTCCTTATGAGGACTGCTGTACGGTATTCACCCCCCGTCATCCCCGTACGAAACCCGAACTTGAAAAGGTAATGGCAGAACTTGCGAAAGTGGACTTCGAAGGACTTGTCAACGAGGCGTACGACGGTATGTATACCGAAACCAGACTTATATTCCCCGAATATAAGTAAACAAAAGTTTGCAAAAACGCAAACGCGTTTGAGGTAAATAAATGAAAAAGATAGGTATGTTTGCCCTTGCCTTTTCACTTGCAGGGTGCTTTCTCGGCACGGGATTTATCTCGGGACAAGAGCAATGGCAATATTTCGGCGTGTTCGGTGTAAGCGGATTTTTCGGCGTTTTGCTCGCTATGTGTCTTATATTTCTTATAAGTTCCGTTTCAATGATATACGCAAAAGAGTCGGGAGAACGTGAGTTTGACAGACTTCTCGTTACGCAGAATTTGCCTTTTTTGCGTAATGCTATCGGCGCACTTACCGTGTTCTTTATGTTTACTACTTACATCGTAATGATTGCGGGGGCGGGAAATCTTCTTGAGCAGACTTTCTCTTTACCCGATTATCTTGGCAGAGTTATTATATGCGTGCTTATAATGACTGTGTCGTTTCTCGGCATTAGCGGAATGTTTTCGGTGCTTTCCGTATTCATTCCCATTCTTATCGCATTTACTTTCGTTATGTTTTTCGCTATGGGGCATCCGTTGTCTATAGAAGCGATAAACGCAAACCGCGCAGAAGTCGGAAATCCGATGCTTTCTTCTTGGTGGGCGTCGGCTATAAACAACGGCGCATACAACGTCGGCTCATCGCTCGGCGTTATTATCGCTATCGGCGTGCACGCGAAAAGCAAAAAGAGCATTTTTTCGGGCGTGGCACTTTGCGTAGCGCTTTTGCTTTTATTCTCTTGTTGCCTTCTTACAGTAATGCACGCGCACCCCGAAATAACAGAAGAGCAGTTGCCAATGGTCGCGTATGCCGCGAAGATTGCACCGTGGGTTGAGACTTTGTTTTCCGTCTTTTTATTCGTCGGAATGTTTTCTGCGTCTCTTGCCATTTCCGTTTCGGTGTGCTTTTACTTGCAGAATAAAGTGAAGAAAATGCCTCGTGCGGTAGGCGTGTATCTTTTGCCGTTTTTACTTGCCGCTATCGCTTTTTTGTGCGGCGGTGTCGGTTTTTCACGGCTCGTTTCAATTGTCTATCCCATAAGCGGATACGTCAGTATAGTATTCCTTGTTTTGAAATTTATAAATTATATAAGATTTAAGATAAACGAAAAGAAAACACAAAAATTAGGAGAATAAGTATGAAAAAACTTGTAGAAACAAACCTTTCTCTCGTTGGCGAAAAGGACTTTCGTGCAGTTTATACCGACAAGGTAAAAGAGGGACTTCTCGACTACGCATACGGCAGAAAAGGCTCGTCTCCCGACGTGGAAGGCGACTACGTATTCGACAAATTCAAGGCGGCAGTAGAAGAAATGCCCGAAGAAATTACAGTATTGCCGAAATACGATATAGACGCATATCTCGAAAAAGGCTATAAGAAGATTTTCGTCTGCTCTTGCTGCGGAAACGATGAAAACGACGGCACGGAAAAATCCCCCGTCGCAACTGTAGAAAAGGCTATCTCTCTTGCAAAGTCAGGTGAGAAAACCGCTATTTGTCTCTATGCGGGAAAATACAGTCTCCTTGACACTTTGTGTATCGAAAAATCCCTTTCGGGCAGTCCCGAATTTCCCTTTATCTTCACTTCGGTAGGAAACGGTGAAGTTTGTATTTCTACGTCAACTCTTATAGACTTTTCCGACTTTTCTCCCATTGAAGCCGACGATGAAATCGCCGCAAGACTTCCCGAATCTGCAAAAAGTAAAGTTTTGTTTGCAGATATGAAGAAAAAAGGTTGGACGGAAGCGCAGATAGGAAAAACAACGAAGTATACCCAGCAAGAAGACCTCGGTATCGTGGAAAAGTTCCGTCACCCGAGACTTTTCGTCGGCGGAAAAACTCTCGACATCGCGCGTTATCCCAACGCAAGCGACAACCGCTACGACCTTTTGTATTTTGACGACGTATACGAGACAGGCTCGGTAATTGACCAGAACGGCTCTCGCCTCTATGCAGGTTGGACTTTGCGCGTTAAGTTTTACGTTAACTACAAGGCGTATTTAGAGGGAAAAGGCGAAAAACCCGATTGGAACATAGTTTACAAGTATCAGGGTAAAATGATACCCCTCTACGAAAACGAGGCGGCGGCAATGGCAGATTTTGAAAAACTCGCCGCAAGAGAAAAGGAAGGCTACCCCGTATTCGTTGACTCCTACGGAAAACTTAATATGGACCTCGGTTTTACGATAGGATTTACAGAGAACCTTCAGGAAAAAGCAGACAACCCCACAACAAAAGAAAAACTTGCCGAGATTGCGAATTGGAAATCTATTCGCGACCGCGAGGTTATGATATACGGAAATGCCTATGAAGGTTGGGACTTTGACCGTTATATTATAAGTTCAATTGACGAAAAAGACGGCGCGTACACTCTCACAACGGCAGGCGGTTCAAGATGGGGCGCAGGCCGCTCCGGAAACTCCCCGACAGGACACAATACCTATCACATCTATAACGCAATAGAGGCACTCGACACAGAAGGCGAGTGGTATATGGACTCTGTGACGGGAAGAATGTATATCTACCCGACAGAAGAAATGAAGACGGCGAAGATAGAATATTCGGCAAACGCCTGCGACATTATGAAGATAGAAGCCGACAACGTTATAGTAAACGGCATTCACTTCGATATGAGTAACTCTCGCGGTGTGTATGCGGAAAACGCAGAGGGTATTGTAGTGCAGGACTGCGTAATCACGAATATGAACGCGGAAGCCATTGAGTTTAACGAGACTTCAAACTGCGCGATTATTTACAATACCTTTAAGTACAATATGGACTTTTCCGTAAACGTGATAGGTGAGAGTTTTATAGAGCGCGGAATCCCTGCGCGTAACATCGTGCAGAATAACTACGTTGACGAACCCGTTGACACGCAGAGAGGTCTTAATATATGCGGATATATGAACTGTGCATCGCATAATACCCTCATTATGTCAAATCTGCTTATAAGCGGCGGCGGTCGCGTATCTCTTGAAAACGTCATTGAGTATAACAATATCCCCGGCGGTCATACTGCGGTGTCTGATGCGGGACTTATCTATATGAATCAGTTTTACGCAAGAGGCACTCACGTAAGATACAACTATCTGCATTCCTGGAATGCCCCCGGAAACGGCGTATATCTTGACGACTTGAATTCGGGAAATTACATCTATTGCAACGTAATAGATACAACCGAAGCGAAAAACCTGAAACCGAAAGGATTCATATACTCCTCGTCAGGACACGACCATATGATGTTTAATAACTTCTGTATAGGTCGCGCAAAGATAGTAGAAACCGTAACGCACCCCGACGGAAGCGTTGAAAAACTGACGAAAAACGGAGTTATAAGTTCTTCGGTTGGCGAAAAGACGGCAGACGGAAAATATCCCTTTACCGTATTGGTATACGGCAAAAAATACACCGTAATGACCGAAATGCAAGACAATCAGACAAACCGCGTTTATTCGGGCAGTACCGATATAGGCGACGGAGAATCGCTTGAAGTATGGGCGATGAAGACACAGAGCGACACCGACGGCGATGCGGTTTCTTTCACACTCAACAAAAAGGATAAATCAAAAATCCACCTTGCAAACTACAATGACAGAATAAATCAGTCGTGGATGTACTTCTGCGACGGTTGTTGGCTCGGTTACCGTTTCTACGGCTTTGCGGATAAGTTTATAAGAGATTATAAATTCGCAAAAGAGGGCGCAATATACGAAAAGCGTTTCCCTGAACTTTATACTTACATAGATATGTATAACGAGTATAGAGCAAACAGGGATAAAGCGGATTATCGCATCAACCCGATGGAGATATTCATTCGCTCTGCCGCAATGAACAACGCAAGATATAATATAGTCCTCGGCGTGCCGAAACCCTTCGAGTACGGAAACTCCGCGAAGAGCGCACACGGCGTTGACGCAGAGGGCAACGAGTGCGAATTCTTCTCCACGCATACAACCGTGTATAAGAATAACTTTGACTGCACAAGCGAAGGCTACGACAGTATTTCCGATATGATACTTGAATATCAGGAAAAGGGCAAGAATTCCTCGTTTGACTTCCGCACGCTTATAGAAAAAGCAGAGTGCGAGCAAAAGAAGATAAACCCCGAATATAAGTCTATACTTTTCGTGCTTGACAAAGCAGGCATAATAAAATAAGTGGCTGTCGTATTTTGGTGACACCGTGA
>JAZOLR010000041.1:0-5110 GCA_045653255.1 Eubacteriales bacterium
CAATGTCACGCATAAAGTCAATATAGTTCATGTTTTTGAACCAGTCAGCATTGTTCACAATTGTTGCTGGGTTTTCGCCTTCAAAATCCAAGAAGATGGAAAGTGTTTTTTTGATTTTTTTGATATTGTTTTCAACGTCTTCATATGAAAGCATTTTTCTCATTTCTGATTTGCCTGAAGGGTCACCAATTGAAGCAGTTGCTCCGCCCATTAAAACCAAAACCTTGTGTCCAGCTTTTTGAAAGCGACGAAGAATGCTCTTTTGAAGGCAAAAAATACGCAAGTGTGAAACTGTCTGTAGGAAAAGACGAAGAAAAAGCAACTCGCGTATATATAAAGGGCGAGGATTCGGAATGCTTAAAACTCCTTTTTGACACGGAAAACGACCTAACCGTCACGGAAATAACGATAAATCCGAGTTACAAGCCGAGTTTTAATTTCATTCGTTTCTTCTTGCTCACCATTATTTTCATAACTCTATATATTCTCGCAATAAAAAAATTGCCGAAGGAAAAAATCATAGCGCTTTCGAAAAGCAAACGCTTAAAGACCGTTGCGTTTGATATCACTCTTCCCGCTATCATTCTTCTTTTCACTTTCGGCGTTATATGTTACTACATTCTTTACCCCGCAGAAGGATTTTTACATTCCGACTGCACTGACACTATTCTGTGGGCGCGTGCAAGTTTCGAGAGCGGAAAACTCATCTCTGACGACTTCTCGTACGCGGCGCTTTTGCCGTTTGCGGGAAATCTCTTGATGTTGATTTATATGCCGTTTTTCGGCTACAGTATGGCAACTCACAACGCAGGAATGATAACTTTTGCATTGTTGCTTATTTTGGCGGTGGTATTCTTCTGCCGTTCTTTCAAAATGAGTTATCTCCACTCAAGTTTTGTTGCGTTTTGCTTGTTCTTTACACTTTCGTCAAGCGAAAAACTCCGCGAAATTATGTGGGGGCATATCATTTACTACTCTCTCGGAGTTCTTTTCTTCCTTGTAGGATTCGGACTTCTTGCAAGAGTTTACAACAATTATGTAAATGATAGTTTACAAAACAAGAGGGCAACCGAGATAGCGTTTTCTTTTACGGGCGGTGTGCGTGGGCTTTTGCTCAATATCGCGCTTGCCGTATTCTGCGCACTCACGGCAACGAACGGAACGCAGTCGCTTCTCACTTTCTTGCTTCCTCTTCTTGCGGCTATCGTGCTTGAAAGAATAACCGCGCCCGAAAAAGAGACTTTTTTGAGAAACACGCTAAATTCGGGTGTCACACTCGCCTTTGCTGGTTTTGGAACTCTTTTCGGACTTCTACTCGGTAAAAAGATAGTGGGCGACGTCGCAAGCGGTTACGCTACTGCGTATTCTTCCTACGATGATTTTGCCGATTGGGTAGACAATCTTCTCATCTTCCCCGAACACTATTTCAGTCTTCTCGGTGTTGATGCGAAACTTTACGACCCGCTTGTAAGCCTTGACTCCGTTTTCACTATGATTAAGGTGTTTTCGGGACTTACGCTTCTTATACTTCCTATTGTTTACTTTGTTCGCGTGCATAAAAAGAACGACGGCAGAGGAAAACTTCTCGCATACGGCCATTTCACCCTTTCCGCGCTTTTGATGTTCGCTTACATCTGCGGACTTCTCTCGACGGCGAATTGGAGACTTGTACCGATGGTTGCGTCCTGCGTTATCGTCAGTTGCGTAGCGGTGTTTGATATGACAAGCGAAAAAGAATCTCCCGCGCTTCGCCGTTTGGGTGTGCTTTTGCTTGTGCTTTTGCTTCTTTTGTCGTTCATTCCCTGCCGTGAGATAACTAATATGGACCGCGACGAAGGAAGAGACAACGCCCTGCACGTATTGACAGAAGGACTTCTCCTGCTTGATAACGAAGGAATACTTCCCGAAGTGGGATATGCGACTTTCTGGAATTGTCAGGCGGTGACACTTCTTTCCAACGATGAAATAAAACTCCGCGGAATTAACGCAGACGGCACTCCCACACGCTACGAGTATCAACAGATACTTTCGTGGTACGATGAAGAAAACTTCGAAGACGGAAGTTATCTTGTGCTCACCTATACCGAAGACAGACAACTTTCTTCTTGGCTTTCGGGTGAGGGTAGCGACTATATACACAGAGAAACAGTCGGCTCTTATATCGTTTATATCTACGATTACAACGTATTGAATAAATAAAATCAAATGGGCTTTTAGAAAAAGGCAAACAAAAAGCAAGACAAACCACAAGTTTTCACGTTTTGGCGGAAATATTTTTGCTTGCGATTTTGCCTTAATTCTATCTTCAATTTTTTATAAAAGGAGTTTATTATGGAAAAATTACTCACCCTTCTTGAAGATGATGCAACACTTACCGCAGAGCAGATTTCGCTTATGCTCGACAAGGAAGTGGGCGAAATCAAAGATATGATAAAAAAATACGAAAAAGACGGAGTTATCCTCGGATACAAAACCCTTATCGACTGGGATAAGACCGACCGCGAATACGTGACCGCACTTATCGAAGTTAAAATCCAGCCCCAACGCGACCGCGGATTTGACAAGATTGCCGAGAAGATATACAACTATCCCGAAGTACAGAGCCTCTATCTTATGTCGGGCGGATTTGACCTCGCGGTATTTATAGAGGGTAAGACAATGCGCGAAGTAGCGTACTTCGTAGCGCAAAAACTCGCTACTATTGAATACGTGACCGCGACGGCGACACACTTCGTTTTGCGTAAATATAAGGACAAGGGCACAATTTACGGTGCAGCAGAGGTAGACGAAAGAGGAAACTTGCTCTATGATAAACTATAACAACATACTTTCCCGTAAGGTAATAGACGCACCGCCGTCGGGCATTCGCAAATTTTTCGATATGCTTGCGGATATGGACGACGTCGTCGCTCTTACTGTAGGTCAACCTGACTTCGTTACACCGTGGCACATTCGCGAAGCAGGTATTGAGAGCCTTGAAAAAGGCAAGACCTACTATACTTCAAATTCGGGTATGCCCGAATTAAGACGTGAAATTTCTTGTTATCTGAAAAGACGCTTTGAAATTTCATACGAGCCGAGCGAGGTTATCGTTACCGTCGGCGGCAGTGAGGCTATCGACCTTGCAATCCGCGCGGTAATAAATACAGGCGAGGGCGACGAAGTAATCGTGCCTACGCCGTCGTTTGTATGCTATGCGCCTCTTGTCAGTATGGCAGGCGGTGTACCCCTCATTCTTGAAACGAAAATAGAAGACAACTTCAAAATCGACCCCGAAAAATTAAAAGCGCTCATAACAGACAAAACGAAAATGATAGTGCTTCCCTATCCTAATAACCCGACGGGCGCGATAATGGAAAAAAGCGACCTTGAGGCAATAGCCGACGTAATAAGGGGCAAGGACATTCTCATACTCTCCGACGAGATTTACGCAGAAATGACCTACGGCAAAAAACACGTATCAATCTCCACTCTCCCCGAAATGCGCGAGCGCACTATTCTCGTCAGCGGATTTTCAAAGGCTTACGCTATGACAGGTTGGCGTCTCGGTTATCTCTGCGCGCCGCAACCCGTTGCAAAAGAAATACTCAAACTTCATCAGTACGCCATAATGTGCGCGCCGACGACCTCGCAGTTTGCGGCAATTGAAGCGCTCAAAAACGGTGACGGCGATATTGAGTTTATGACCGCGGAATATAACCGCCGCCGCAAGTTTATCTATGACGGACTAAAAGCCATAGGAATAAATTCACACGAGCCCGAAGGCGCATTCTATATTTTCCCCCACATAGGCGAATTCGGTCTTTCAAGCGACGAATTCTGCGAAAGACTTCTCTATGAGAAAAAATGCGCTATCGTTCCGGGTACTGCATTCGGTCAAGGCGGCGAAGGCTTTGCGCGTATCTCCTACGCATATTCCGTCAAGCACATCGAACAGGCACTTGAAAGAATGGAAGCATTTATAAAGACTTTGAAGTGAGATTGTTTCACGGTTGAAAGAAAAAGTCAAACGCAAGAACAACGAAAAAGACGAATAAAACAACTCAACATAAAACCCCTCGGTTATATAAAACCGAGGGGTTTTTATTATGTTTTTAGAAAAACGACGAGAAAAAGTAAACAATAGTTTACTTATATCCTCACAATTCCGTCGAATCCGCAAGCGGCGTATATATCGCCGTTTATAAATCCGGAAAATTCGGGGTGTGAATACAGTTTCGTCTCTTTCGCTATTTTCGGGTTTTCGGGCGTAGACACGTCAAGCAAAGTGACACCGCCCGAATATCTGTTGAGAAGGACTAAATTTTCGCCTAACGCAAAGGCTTGACCGTCAAAAGTGCAAGTGTCTGTCACTTTCGCCGTTTCTTTTGTGTATGGAGCGTCTAAAAGATAGTATTTTCCCTGAAATATTGAAACAAGTTTGTCGCCGTATCCGCACGCGCCGTCGGCAAAGGGGCAATACTGCTCCGAAAAGACTATATTCGCGTCAATTTTTCCATTCTTTTTCGTAAGTATGACAGGGCCTGTCGCAAGCGGATTGGCGACTACGCCTTCCCCATTCGGTGCAGGCATAAGGTGGCGGTGATACAAAATTCCTCTTATACCTATCTCGTCAGAAAGGGAAAATCCGCGTCCGTCTTCCGTAAAGAAAAGAATTTTCGACGTGCCGCATACGGCAACAAGACCGTCTTTTGTCTTCAATATCTGTCTTATCGGCATTTCTTTTGACGGAATTCGGCAGATTTCCGAAAGTCCGTTTTCTATATCGTAGACGGCAATACCACCGTCACTTTCCGCCGTGACAAGCCTTTCGCCGTAGGCTATAATATCTCGGCATATACCCTTCGTCGCTTTTCTTTTTAGGAAGTTGCCTTCTTTGTCGACTACTTCTATTCCGCCGTTTCCTGCAGCGCAGTATACCTTGTCACCGTATTGCACGAATGCGTGAATTTGACCGCAAGAAGAGTAAAAAACACCCTTTTTATCTGCTTTTTTGTTTATTTTTATCTCTGTTTTTTGCTCTGCGAATTTGCCTATGGGCATATCGGGTTTTAAAATATGCACTCCGTTTTGCTCTGATGCAGTACACAAAAATCCGTTTACCACCGTC
>JAZOLR010000042.1:0-9772 GCA_045653255.1 Eubacteriales bacterium
CCCCATTATGCCCGAAAAAGAATTCTCGCAAGGTGTCACGGGTGACTACGCCACCCTTTCAGATAAAAAGAGCAGAATGTTTGAGCACGACGGCAAACTTTTCATTCTTGATGGAGAAAACTACTCAAAAAAAGACGAAAACGGCGTGCAAAACGTAAAAGACATAGCCTACGTTCCAACAACGTATGCAGACGGTGAAGAATATGAGCAGAGAAATCTGCTCTCCGACAGTTTTTACTGCAAGTTTAATCTTTCGGAAAGCATACAAAAACTAAACCGCTACGAATATAAAAGCGACGGGCTTATATACAGTATCACGGGCGACAGCGTGTGCGAGGTCGTAGGCACGGCAGATACAAAAGCAAAAGAACTTTTCATTCCCTCTCAAACAGAGATAAACGGACAGATATACTACGTAGAATCAATATCGCCTATCGCATTCCGCGAGATGACTTCCCTTGAAAAAGTTACGGTAAGCAACGGAATAAAGAAAATAGGCAACAATGCGTTTTTTCTCTGCACTTCTCTTTTGAGCGTGACTCTTCCCGATAGCGTGGAAACTCTCGGCGACGGTATATTCCTGCGATGCGACAAACTTAACACGGTAACGCTCGGTGCGAAAATAAGCACAATCCCGAAAAACACTTTCCTCTCAACGAATTTGAATACCATTTATTATTCGGGCTCTTATGAATCCTGGTCGGCTATACAAAAAGACTCGCAAAATCCCGATTTTTCGGAAATCAATATAGTTTACAACAACAGAAACTATCAAGGGGCTTTTTGCTTTTATATAAACGAAAAGTGCGAAAGTCTTCTATCTGTCACTCTTGACGGCGAAGAAATGTCAAAAAGCAGTTTGGATAGCGTATATTACACACAACAAAGCATAGACAAAAACGAAAAAAAACTCGTCGACGCAATAATAATCCACGCACGAGACTATACTTCCCTTTACGGAAAGGTTTTGCAAATCAAAGGCAAAGCAACCTTTGACAAAGACGAAAAAGAAAGCACGGGAGCAAACCTTTTTAACAAAGGCGACTACTCCTATTCCGTCATAGCGGAATGTACAGTATGCGAGCGTTTTGACGGCAGGATTTTCTTTTCCGGAAATCCGCGTTTTCCGTCTGCTGTATTTTATAGCGCGAGAAATCTGTCAGGAGAAAACGACCCGACCTATATAGGTGCGCTCAACTACTTTTTCGTCGGACGCGAAGACAGCGAAGTGCGTGCGCTCGTCTCATCAGGCGACAAACTCTTCGTTTTCAAAAGCGACAACGAAAAGGGCGGTGTTTATATTTACTCAGGTGCGGATACGGAAAACGACATTCTTGTGAGAGTATATACTCTTACCGATGCCGTGCAGGGTGTCGGAAGTAGCGGAGACGCGGGGGTTTTCTACGGCGACACCGTATTTGTTTCCGAGCGCGGTCTTGATGCCGTCGGCAAAAAACAACTCAACGGCGAAATAAGCGTCGAGCATCGTTCGTCGAATATTGACGGTGCGCTTCTCGGCGGAGACCTTTCCCGCGTGAGACTTTGTTTTTGGTGCGGATACCTCGTGCTTTTACGAGACGGAGAGATATTTTTAGCAGACAGCAGACAGACTTTCCGCCACAAGACGGGAGATGTTCAGTACGAATGGTACAGACTGTCGGAAATCGGCACTTACGAAAATCAGTATAGCCGTTTTTTCCCGGTTGAACTTCCAAAAGAATACGAAGACCTATATATAAAACACGGCGAAAGTTATATCGCGCTCTCGGGGAAAGAAGATGACGGCGAAATTGAGCAAAAAGAGGTGTTTTCCTCCTTCGCTTACGAGATAAAAGACGGAGAGTGGAAAAAAACCAACCGCGAAGTGTTTTACTGCATAAGTCGCGACGGCGACGGAATTTTCAACTGTTATATGTGTGACAGTAACGGCGAGATGACAGGGGGCGAATACTTCCCCGCGACAGAGTTGTGCTCTTGTGACGGAGTTCTTTTCTTCGGGACGGCGGGCGGAGACTTGTGTTGCTTCAATACCGACAAGCGCGACGAAAAAGGAAGTATTGACCGACGCTACTACACTTTCGACGGAAGAAGATATTTTTCGGGTTTCAGTACGAAAAGCGACGACTGCGATATTCCGAATATGACGAAAAGTACAGTAAAGCACTCGCTCTGCGTACGGTTGCGGAGTTTCGGCAGCGGTCAGATAAAAATAATGGTCCGCACAGACCAAGACAAGTGGAAAAACGTAGCGAGTTCGGCGAACGGCGTTTTCGCATTTGACGATACGGAGTTTGATGCTTTCACGTTTAATACGTCTTCTCGCGTGACACTTGTTATCCCCGAAAAAGAAAAAAGATGGTCGGAAAAGCAATACCACGTGTATTCCGACGAATATAAGCGACCTTTCGGAATATTTGATATATCATACAGATACAAGGTCGCAGGAAGGATAAAACAAAAATGAAAATAAGCAAAATAACAAACGGCGAGTTTGAAAAAAACAGTATTTCTTCCCTTCCCATACGCCCAAACGAATCCTCGCGATACGGAAAGGCGGCACTTTCGGGCGAGGAACTGAAGAATATGTTTGACAAAAATACAGAACTGCTCAAAAACAGGATAAATTCCATTATCGACTACATATCGGGTGAAGGCGAAAACGGTATCGCCTCGGAAATTTCAACAGGACTTCCCGATATGCCGACTTTGAGCGAACTTTGCAAGAGCATTCTTGACGGCTCGTTTGCCGCAACTCTTACCTTGACAGAAGAATACACGCTTCTCGACTTCGCAACGAAACTCATGCACTTTGTCTCCCCCGAAGAAGCGGTTGAATTTGTAAAGATAGAGAAAAAAGACGGTGCGTATACGCTCCCCGAAAGACCGTACGAAAATAAAGAACATGCCATTTATCTTTTGCCGTCTTCCGATTCGCTTTCAATTTTTGACTGTTATATATGGCAGGACGGTTGGAAAATATGGTCGACGGGCTCTCTGCAAAATTACATCGGCACGCTTGAAAGCAAACTGAAGGAACTCTACGATACGGCGGCGAGAATATCTGACGTGAACTATATAAAAAGCGTAAAGGCAGACGCGTCCGACGTAATAATGCTTCAAAAGAAAATAGACGCTATGTGTGCGGGAACACCCGCCGTTTATGAAGGCTCGTTTGAAGAACTTCAAAATTCACCGTCTATAAAACAAGACCGCATATATCTTTTATACGGAGACAACGTCTATAGCGGATATTGGTGCTACTTTGCAAACGGTTTGTGGAAAATAGGCGGAAAATATCTTGCCGACACGGGCGTTACCACAGAAATACAAAAGTATGACAACCGACCTATAGCGGCAGGCGCGGTAAAAGATTACATAGACAAAACTATTGACGAAGCATTTGATGAAATAGGCAGAAACTATTCAGGTTCTCTCAATCTTTTTGACAAGACTGCAATATGCAGCGGATATATTGGCGACAACGGAGAAATTGTCTCAAGCGACAAATATATTACCACGGACTATCTCGACATTACCGCACTTTACGACGTTTGTATATGTTGTACTGACAATGCAGGTTATCGTGTAGGATTTTCACCGAAGGGGTATATGTTCTACAACTACAACAAGTCCCCCATTATCGGTACTTTGAAATTTATGCACGACGCGCATTATCCAAATCTCATCTCCATAGACAGAACAAAATATTTGAACGCGAGAAAGATGCGAGTGATTTTTGACAAGGAAGAATACAATAGCGTAACGCAAGTAATGGTTGCGCCCGGCGAAAACGTAAAGCAATATAAACCGTATACAAGATATATGCCGAAAATCGACTCTAATATGAAACCCGACAGTGAACTTCCCGTTACGAATGCGGCTATCTGCAATTACGTAGAAGGGAAAACGCACTCTGTCAAATGGGTGTTCGGGGAACGCGCGGCTTATCCTGTTTTTGATACACAAAACAACAAACTTATATTCAACCGTGACGGTGATGAATGTGAGTGGGGTGTCATTCTCGACGGTATGCATTACTGCTTTGAGTCGGGGAAGGCACTTTCTATAGACATTTCTCCCGCCGCAACGCCCGACGAATATGGAAACGAGAGTAACCACGGCATAATCTATCTTAACACGGCGTTGATGAAATCGCATAGTACACACACGCAAAACAATTTTGAAGACTGCTTTTTCGTAAGAAACGTCAACTTTGAAAGCGATGACAAAAATGCGCTTCCCATCGCAACTTTCAAGCGCGGAGAAGATGGATTTTGCGCTTGGATTGACTGTCCTTTCTTTATTGACGGCAAACTTTTCGGAGTGTGCAGCGACGATAATGAAATTCAGGCAAAATTTGAAAACGTTCAGTCCGCTTTAACAGACATGCAAACTGAAATAGCGGAAAATTCGTCGTATGTCAGCGAACTGACGGAAAAATACAACGCAATTGAAAGTGACGTTTCCGCGCAAGCAATAACATCAACCGAACTTGTCAATACGGTAAACGAACTTGATACAAAGGTGGGAGGTTTCGGCACGGAAATAGAAGAAGCAAAATCTGCCGCACTCGATGCTAAAAATTCCGTTGACAATCTTTCAAACGCCTACTACACATACACTTATCCTTCAAAATTGCATATGCGCAACGGTTCGTATCTTTGGATAACAAACATAAAAATGTTGGCTTCATTCGAAAAATACGACTATTCATCATATTCAAATGAGTACGCCGCTACTGTACAGTTATCTGAAGAGGTAATGTACAATGATATGATTGACCTTACTCTATATTTCCCGTCTTGCAGCGAGAACCCGGCAGTTTACATTTACGATGCCTATAGTTCTGACCTTAACATAAAATGCTCGGGAGACGATTGTGCAAACGGTGTTTTCTCGCCGCAGGCAAACACGGAATACACAATCAAAATTTGGTATCAAAGAAATAAATACCGCGCTCACGTCATTGCGTTGAGAGTTTAAAAAGAAAAGGAGTTTTTATGATAGAATACAAACTTTTTACAGACGGAAGCGGAATTTGCACAGAAAGAGAAAGAAAAGTCTTGGGCGAAAGGATAACTTTTAAATTCCAGGAAAATTCCGCCGTGCGCGTTGGAATAATCGCAGACGGCGAAAACGAGAGATTTTTCAACCTCACAAACGGCGAGTGCGAAATTTCCGCAAACGTTATAAAAGAGGGCGAAAACCGTCTCACCGTATACGGAAAAAATAAGCGTTGGAAATGCGAGAGTCTTCTGCGAGAAGGTGAGATACTTTATCCTCGCGGGGTAGATTCGGCAGAAGAAATATCCGCATTCAAAACGGAATATGAAAAAATCTACGCAAGACTTTCTCTGTGCGAGGCGCGAATTTTCGCTCTTGAAGAAAAAATAAATTCAAAAACGCTTTTCAACTCTTGAAAACCGTTTTAAAAACCTTAAAAAACATACGAAAGGAAAACAAAAATGAAAAAAGTAATATTTGCGTTGACTATGATAACTCTTATTCTGTGTATATTGCCGTTCGGCACTTATGCTGCGGAAAACGAAGCAATTCCCACAGTTTCCCCTGATGCAATCACCACAAACACAGAAAATTCTTCGCAAAATTCGCATTTTTACACCACATTCGAAGATTTTTTCGCCACATATAATGAAAATTCTTCCGTTTTTGTCGGTTCGGGTGAAAATATCCCCGACACGTTGAGTGTTTCGGTGTCGGAAACAGAAGACGGAAATTCGAATTTGACAGGTAAAAATATTAAAAACGAAGATACAACCGCCACTTTTGGTACAAATACGGAGGAAAATACGCACAATTCCACCACCGAAAGTCAAAATTCCGATAATTCTGCGTGGTCTGATACAATTCGCGACACCGCAGAGGAATATGCAAGCGAGTTGTTCTGCATTTTGACGTTTATAGGCTCGCTCATCACGGCTTTTTGCTATAAAAAAGGACTTTTGCCCACTCTTGCAGAAGGAATAAACAAGATATACTCTGTCGTTGTTAACGCAGGCGAGAAAACGAACAGTTTGCAGGCAGAGTCTGCAGAACTTCTCGATGCTTTCGTCGACCGCGCGATGCCGATACTTGAAAAGGCGAAGGAAGTCTCTACCTATGCAGAAAAACTTCACGAAGAAAGCCTGTCTCTCAAGGACGAAATAGAAAGAGAAAAGGCAGAGAGGAAAGTTCTTTCCAAAATT
Source organism: Eubacteriales bacterium (assembly GCA_045653255.1). Lineage (GTDB taxonomy): Bacteria > Bacillota > Clostridia > Oscillospirales > CAG-272 > UBA1740. The sequence continues at coordinate 6,207 of JAZOLR010000042.1, forward strand.
CTTTCAGGTCAGATAGACATGCTTTACGGCGTTTTTATGAGTGCAAATCTGCCCGAATACGAAAAAGAGCAACTCGGCACGCAGTACAACCGCCTCAAAGGTATGATATGCGAAGGTGAAGCAAATGAAGGCGAAAACTAAAGCGAATTTACTGTGGTTTTTCGGTATGGCGGTGTGCATTGTCCCTGCCGTACTTGCAACGCTTGAGCATTTTCCTATATGGGTGGCAGAGGGCGGAGAGACTATTATATCGGGACTTTCGGTCATTTTGCTTGTGATATGCGCTTTGCCGTTTAAAAAGCAGATTGCGTCATATTTGCAGTCGCCGTCTGCGTGGGTTGTGTGGCTTTGCATATTTGTTTTTTCCTCTTTACTTGGGAAAATAATATGCGATATTGCTTCTATATCGTTCGTTGCGTTTGTCTCGAATTTTCTCGGCGCGTTGATTTTCAAGTGGCGTGAAAAATACACAAAAGCAGAACAGAAATAACAAAATCCACAAAAAATTGTAAACAAAGGTAGGCAAAAATGGACAAGAATTTTGATTTTATTCCGATAAGAGAGGACGCTTTCCAAAAGAAAAACGCCATAGGCTCTTTTATCGGCAATATGGGACTTATCGTTGCGGCACTCACTCTTATATGCACTTGCGCGACGTTTTTCACCGATATTTCGCTTGCAAGCGTGATGACGGTAGAGTTTTCTCTTTCCTTTATCATTTTGCTTTTCTGCGCTTACACTATGTATTTTTCAATGGCGGACACGGGCGCAAGAAAAGGCGCACAAGACGAAGATTTCATAAATGCGAAAAAACGTTATGAAGAATTGCGAAAAGAACTTGAAGCAAGCGGTGGAATTTTCTCGCTCGGCGAGTTTTGCCACAGATACACCGCAAGTGAACTTGTATCATCTCAAAAGAACATTCTGCTTTCGGCAGGAATTTCTTATAGCGAGTTTGAAGAAAAGTACAAAGGCAAAGAGAAAAAAGACCTTCCGCGTGAACTTGGCAGAAAGCAAATAAAGATTATTGCACGCGCAAATTCACTCAAACCCATAACGCTGACGCCCGATATGCTCTTATCGGCAGGGAGAAAAAACCATTCGCGAAATCCACTCTGCAACTCACCCGAAAAGAAAAGGGCATTGCACTCTTTCGGCGCGCTTTTGCCGACGACTTTGACTTCGTTTTTCGCGGTTTCGGTCGTGTGCAGTATAATAAGCGAGCCGACAATGGCAACCGTGACGGAATGTATAATCAAACTGTTTGCGCTTGTCTGGAACGGCACGAAAGGCTATGCTATGGGATATAATAATATTTCTCGCGAGGCATCGGAATACCTGCTCGGCAGATGCGATATTCTCTCTTCCGCTATAAGCGAAGCGAAAAAAGAAAGATAATAAATTCTTTTATATTTTTATAAAAGGAACGAGCCTATCTCTACTTGAGATAGGCTCGTTTTTTGTTTTTTAGTTTTACGCTATGGGTGAGGTCCACTCGTCTGCGTCATCTAACGGTGCATTTGTTGTAACGGCGGCGGTGGTTGTTACTGCGTTTTCCTTTTCTTCCGTTTCATTCTTTTTGCAAGCGACAAAAGAAACCGTCAATACGAAAATCAAAACGAAAATGAAAAGTCTTGTGAAATTTTTTCTCATAATAAATCTCCTTTATTTGAATTAACCGACAAGCCACATAAGACCGTCTATTGCGCCGTAGCAGATAAGAGAAACTATAATTCCCGCTACAAGCACTCCGCAAAATACGGAAATCATAGACTTTTTGAAGCCCATATTTACCATAGATGCGACCATAGAACCCGTCCACGCGCCCGTACCGGGCAGAGGAATAGCAACGAAAAGAAAAAGTCCAAACACTGCGTATTTCGTTATCTTTTCCGTGTTTTTCTGCACTTTATTGATAAGAAAATCTCCGATTTTCACGAATAGTTTCACTTTTGAGTGCGAGAGCCATTCAATGATTTTCGGTACTAAAAGCAAAATAAACGGCACAGGCAACATATTTCCGAGAATACTTATTATATAATTCGGTATAAGCGGAATGCCCGTAGCATAACCAACGGGAATTGCTCCGCGCAGTTCAACAACGGGAAGTATTGAAATCAAAAAGATGTATAAATATTTCATTCTGTCTCCTGTTCGTAAATATTAGTTGTCACTTTTGACAAAATACGGCAAAACTTCAAGAGGAGAAGGTACTGTGACGGTTTTTCCGCCTTCGTATTCTTTTTCTCCGAGATAGAGCCATTTTCCGTTAGGAAGGACTACTTCTCTTTCGGTTTGTCCTTTTTTCAATACGGGTGCGACGAGGATATTTTTGCCGAGCATAAACTGGTCGTCTATGTATTCGTATCCGTTGTGAGGATATTCATATTCAAGATGTCTCACTATCGGCTCGCCCGTGACTGCGGCTTCTTTTACAAGTGAGGTTATATAATCAGCAAAGCGCGTGTGGATTTTCGATGCCTCAAGGCAGAGTTTCGCGTTTTCTTCCGAAAGCATTCTCCACGGTGCCCAAGAAAATTGCATCATCGGGAAAAGGGCAGAGCATTGCGCCATTCTGACGAAAAGTTCTTCGTCGCACTTAAAATCGGGGTCGTAGTTTGCCGTCCAAGAGCCGCCGCCTATCATATCGGGGCATATAAAGGGATGACCTATAAGTCCTTGCAGGAGTGCTATCGGTACAAGCGAGTTAAGTCCTTCTTCCGTCCACGAGTGTCTTCTGTCGCGGATGCGTTGTATTACGGACTTTCCGCCGCCCTTGAAGGTGTCTTTGTATTCGTGATACTCATATCTTGCGCCGAATTCATTCCAAGCAATATTGAGTTCGTCGGGAGAATACTTTGTCTGTGTGCCGTTTACAATTCTTGCGGGGTTATACATACTTATGTTTCCGCCGTCAAACTTGAAACCGTCAACTCCGTAGGTCTTCATAAGATGAGTAAGACGCTTATCAAGGTATTCTCTGTCGTCTTCTCGGCACATATTGAGTATTGCGCTCGTGCCGTTCCACCAAGTGACAAGCGCAACGTCTCCGTTGTCGGTGCGGAGAAAATGATTTTTGTCGCCCGAACCGCCTTTGAAGGATGCAAGGTAGCGTTGTGTAGAGAGAACATAGTTAAGACCGTCGGCAGTAACGAGAGGCACTACCCAAAGCATAACGCGGAATCCAAGCGAGTGAAGTTCGTCAACCATTGCCTTCGGGTCGGGGAATTTCGCGAAGTCGAATTCCCATTCGCCGTAGCGACAGTGCCAACCTTCGTCTATCATTATAACGCCGCCTTCGTAGCCGTTTGCTCTTATGGCACGTGCGTATTTCAATACGTTTTCTTGCGTTTGGTTATAGTCCAACTCCATCCATGTGTTGTACTGCGCGCCTGTGAAAAAATCAAGCGGCGGCACTTTTGACGAGAAGGGGAAATGCTTTTTGGACGCAGAGAGATACGCATCGCGCAGATTCTCACCTGCGTTTTCGAGAATTATTTCATCCTCTGCTGAAAGATTTATCACTCCGTCCGCAATATGAACGAGCATCGGCTTTTCACACCAGA
>JAZOLR010000043.1:0-10503 GCA_045653255.1 Eubacteriales bacterium
AGCATTTAATCGTTGGAAAACAACGACTTATATATGGCGAGATTGGGGTAGTATTGTTCGTTAACTTCCAAGTTACCGAACGGACTCGAAATCAGTTTGTGCGCAAGCACACGAGGGTTCGAATCCCTCTCTCTCCGCCAAGAGCGACAATGTTTGAACACGCCGACAATACGGTATATTTTCGTACGCGGCGTCGCGGGCATTGTCATTACAAGAGAAAAAGGCAACCGATAAAACGGTTGCCTTTTTCGTATTCTCTTACTTCTTTAATTGCTCGACTGCCCAACGTACAAAATCCGCCTTTGACATACCCGACGCGGCGATTGCCTCATTTATGCGGGCAAGTTCGTCGGGTTTGAACGGTACGACAAAACGCTCGTATTTACCTTTGTTTTTCTCGGCGTACCTCTTGTCCGCCGCCTTTTGTGCCTCGCTCCTTGCCACGGTTGAAACCTCCTTTATATTGCGTCGCTCTCGGCGACAAATTCCTTCAGCGCGTCAAATGTCGGGCAATCCGCCTTTGTGATGTTGAACAATACGCCGACGTTGCCGAGGGACGTTGTGAGCGTCCACCCCGTCGGGGTTTCGTTGACGGTGTAAACCGTCCCGTTTTTCTTGATAGTCATATTGTGCCTCCTTTACCAATTCGTCGGTATATAGGTGTAATAGTTCGATATACACTTACCGCGACAATCCCACGTATCAATCAACACTCCGTCAATAACGGCGGTTAAATGGTGCGCGCACCGTATAACGACGATACCTCGCTTGCCCGTGAGTTCGTCCACTTCGCCGATTGTGTACTTTGTGCCGTCCGCCTTGCGGGGTTGCTTGTGCTTTACAAAACCGTTGCTCGCAAGCACTTTATCCTCAACGCGCTTTTCGTTGAGCATATACCCCGTCGCGAGGGATACGTCGAATAATTCGCGGTACACATCGGCGTACGCTTTGCCCGTTGCAACTGTGAGGGCGCGGACGACGCAATCGGGGGTCTTGCGGTTTTTGGGGTTTACGTTTCGTTTTTCAAATCCTATCATACTTTTGTTGTCCTCCTTATTGACAAATCACTTTGTTTTTGATATAATAGGACTTTCGAGGGGCGTTTGCACCCGCCCGCTCTGCCTATTGTCGATTATTTATCGCCTTTGGGTTTTGCTTTTGCCTTGCTTGCCTTCGGCTTTTTGAGGGTGATTGTAACTTTTACACTTGCGACGGTGTCGTTACTTTCAACCGCTTTTGCCAAGTCTTGCAAGGCTTTTGTTATGTTCTTCATAACGTTTTCCTCCTTTCCTTAACTCCTCTTATATTATATCATATTGCATGCGATATGTCAATAGTTTTTCGCAAATTTCTTTGAAAAAATTTTCAATTATTTTTGATATAAAAAACACCCTCCGCCGTGGAGGGTGTTTTGCTTTTTATTCGGCTTTATTTTGCCGTTTTTATTCGGTTTTGATTGTACCGTTTTTAAGGGTGTAAATTTCTGCCTCGATAGAGTTTTCGACCCACGCGTCAACGTCGCCGAAGTTTGCGGCTATGTATGCACGTACTTCCTCGGACATCTGCGCTTTTGCGGCGTCTGCCGCCATTCGGGGGGCGTTAATCTGCGCGTCCTTCGTCCAAGCGTCCGTGCCCTTGATACTCTCAACGTAGGTTTGGAAGGTGGCCTTTACGGACGACGTAACCGCCGACGTTGCCGCGCCCAAGAGTTCGCGCGCCTTTTCGTTCTTGACCTTCGTGTTTACAAGGGTCTTGACCTTTGCCAATACCCAAGAGCCGAGCGCGGTTAAAATGATAACCGCAATTTCAATTACGATGTCTTGCCAATCCATTATTGCACCTCCGCTTTTGCCTTGTCTTTGCACTCCTCGCGGTATGTCTGCAAGGCGGCAAATTCTGCTTTGTACTCCTCGTTTTCGGGGTCGGATAGATAGTTGTTAATAATCGCCTCGACCGCGCTTTGCGAGTATTTCTCGCGCACGTATGCGTCAACGAGTCGCGCATACTTTTCGTCCCTTGTTTCGCCGTTCTCTGCATAATACCAAAGGTCGGCGAAATGCTCGGCGGCGTATTCGGGCGTGATTGCCTCGGACGTGATATATGCGACCTCGTCGGCGGTGTAAACGGTATGCTCGACGCCTTCGTCGACGCGTACCTCGGACGCGATGTTGTCGTGCAAAATCACGCGAGTTTTGCTGTCGGGTAATCTTTCGATGTCAACGGCGTTAAAGGGTGTGTTTTGTTCTGCCTTATACATAGCAATTAAACCTCCGTTTATATTGTTTTAGATTTTTAAGCCTTGCAAAGTAGGAAACGACCTCTTTTGCGATGTTGTGTAAACGTTTGACTTCGAGTTTTTCTGCGACGCACTTTGAGTGCGAGTTTTTAATATACCCGTAATACGCGATAATCGCGTGTGCGCGTTGTGAACACATCGAGCCTCCGTCGCTTACTTCTGCCGCGCACGCCTCTAAAAGACGCACGCTCCCGTTTGACGGGGATTGCGGTTTTCCTTGATTTTAGCCTTGCGGCAAGGGTGTTATGAAGTTATAACCTTTTATAGGTCAATAATAAAATCAGTAATCCACGGCACGCCGTTCCAATTCGAGTTCGACGGAGCATTGTTACCATTCTCACAAGCAAGACCGCCATTCGTGACACCATTGTTCAAGTTACCGAAACGCCACGGAGAGCGGACGCCCGCGGAGTTCGTCCCGTAGAAGGCGGCGCGCCACAACATAACACCCTATTTAATTTTAGATTGCTTTTGCGTTATAAGGGGTCTTGCCCCTCTGTTTAGGCGTTGCCGCCTAACCATTCACCCCGCTTTTTCTCCGCTCCCGTAAGCCACGGCACGCCGTACCAAAACGAGGTCGACGGAGCATCAGCCCCACGCTCGCAAGCAAGACCGCCATACGTGACACCATTGCCAAAGTTACCGAAACGCCACGGAGAGCGGACGCCCGCGGAGTACGTCCCGTAGAAGGCGGACTTGTAGTAACCCGAGGACGAGCCGCCGAGGGTCTGCGGGAATAAAACGGGGGCATTGATATTGACAAAGTCCTTGACATAGTGCCACGCGTTGGTAACACCTTCGAGGCGTATGCCCGTATCAATGTAATCTGCGGTGATACTGCCCGCGATTTTTGCGCTATCGCGGCACTCAAACACGGCGTAATCAAAACCGCCCGCCGCATTTGCGGTAACGTTGTAAAGCACGTCAATACCGATAAAGTGCGCACCGATTAAAACCTCCATACCCGCCACACGGAGAGGATACTTCGCGGAGGTCAAGGACACGGGCGACCCGTCAAGGTGATTGCCCGCAATATCCTCGGTCGCGCCCGTATCCCACGGCGCGGAGGATACCCACGTCGTCGCGGTGGTCGTGATAGGCTCGTCAAGGTCAAGATTGACCGCACTGTACGACGTGCCGCCAATTTCCACCGTTTCGACCGAGAGGACTTTTACGGCGTGTTTCGAGAGATTGTACGCCGCCGCATCACCTTGGTTGGGTGCGGTCGTCGCGGCGTTGTCGCCGACGATAACGTTTGCGCCGATAATATAACTCGACATCTGCGCCGTTGTTACAATAACGCGCATAACACCCACCTCGGCGACAGATACGTTATGTCGGAAACTATAAGACAAACAACCGTTTGCAATATTGGAGTTTTCTTTGTTGAAGTGTCGGTGTTGCCACTCGGACAACGCCCATTTTGCATTTGCGTCCGCTCCGACCGCCTCGTTTGCGTTCCACTTGCGAGCAAGCGTCAACGCCGCGGTGGAGGAGGTGTAATTTTTCGGGCGACGATGTGCGCCACTTGTCAACTTTGTACCGTCGTCGGTCATTACGCCACCGAAGGACGCGTGCCACGTGAGGGCGCGAGGGTTGCCGTCAAAATCAACGTTGTTGTTAAACGGTGCATAGCCCTCGGCGTAGTTCGCACGCCAAGACTTAATAAAATACTCGCCGTCGTCTGTTTCTTTATACCACGGGGACATTTGGAAAGAATAAACGGGGGCGAGATTGCCCGTAATATCAAAGGTGTCGTCCACGCCCTCGATTGCAAGTACATCCATTGTGCCGTCGTCGAGCGAGAGCGCGTTTGCGCGCACATACCACGTGATACGGTTTTCGGTCGCCCAATCCTCGCCGTCCTTTCGGGCAACGCCGTCGGCGTCAAGCCAAGAGTTAGCGTTTTCAACAACGCCCGCGTCGGTCGCGAGGACTTGCGCCTTCTTGTTGGCAAGCCAATCAAGGGGCGTACCCTTGCTATCCGAGGACGCCGCGGAGGAGTAAAAGCGTACCGTGTGCGTTTGGTCGTTGTTGAGTGCGAGCATACGAAAAAATCTTTCGAGCAACGCATAACGGGTAACTTCGCCGTCGTTTGCGGCGTTATACCACGCCTTAAACGTTTTGGTCGTGTTCGTGTCGTTGAGGAGTGCCGCAAAACACTTGTCCATGCCTTCGATAAGGTTTGCAATATCGACCTTGCGGACACAATCGTCGGGGTCGATAGGCTTATCGGTTTTGAGGTTGTTATTTACGTTATACGTCGGGATTGCGGAGGCGGTCGGGGTGTTTGTTACCTCCTTTGCACTCTGCGTCGCGCCGTTATAAACGTACGCCTCGGTTTTCTTGCCGTCGTTGCTCCTTTTATCGAGTTTGGCGGCAAGTGTAGCGGCGCGGGCATTCTCTGCCTCCACGCGTTTATTTTCCGCCTCGACGCGTGCGGACTCTGCGGACACGCGGGACGCCTCGGCGGATACTCTTGCCGCCTCTGCACTCGCGCGGGCGGTTTCGCTTGCCTTGCGGGCGTCCTCGTTGGTTTTTCTCGTTCCCTCTGCGGTAAAGCGGAGGTTTTCGGCGGTAACACGTGCCGCCTCTGCGGAGGCTCTTGCGCTCTCTGCGGATACGCGGTTTGCCTCTGCGGCGGTAACGCTATCGGCGGTAGATTTCGCCTTGTTGGCGGTTGCAACTGCATTATCGGACGCGGTTTTTGCGCCGTCCGCCGTACTCTTTGCCGCGTTGGCGGTCGATACCGCCGCGGCGGAGTCGTCAACCGCCTTTTGGGTGTCCGCCTTCAGTTCGCGCACGATATTCGGGTACGCCTGGATAATAGAGTCCGACTCGTCGATACCGTCGGGGAAAGTAACGTTAAACGGGAGTGTCTGCCACGTCTTGACCTTTCCTCCGTCAATAGGCTTTTCAAACACGACAAGCATATCGACGTTGCCGCGCTCGGTCACAATCTCGGGGAGTACGTATGTAATCTTGATTGTGTCCCTCTCCTCGATTTTTTCGACCGTGATGTCGTCGCCCGAGTATTCGGCAAAATCCCTCTCGGCGGTTGTGATTTTGATTTTTGGGGTAAATTCGTACAAATCGTTTTTACCTTGCTTGCGACCGATAATAAACACGAGGTCGTCAACAAGGTTGTTTCCGCTTACTCCGAGGCGTAAAAAATTATTCCTCGGCGTGTTTCCGATAAACTCTAAAATCATTTTTAGATACCTCCTTCGTCCTTGCGGTGTAATCTGTCGATACGCTTATGCGCCGACTTAACGGACTCCTCGACCGCCGACAAACGGCTCGGCAACTCCGCAAGGTGGGCGTTTGCGACCGTTGTTTCGAGCGCGGTAATGCGCGCGCTTTGGTGGTCGAGTTTATCTGCAATACCGCGGTTACCCGCAATAATGCTTTCGTTTTGTAATTTGATGTAGTCAAGCGACATCGAGGTTTTTGTTTCCTCGGTCGCCTCCTCGCTTGCTCGCTTTGCGACCTTTTCGTCGGACTCCTCGCGGTCGCGCTTTACCTTGACAAAAAAGGAAATGAGCGTCGTTACGGCAACGAGGGCGGAGAGGATAGAAAATATAAGACTTAAAGTGTTCATTTTTCACCTCCTTTATGTAATTGCGGGTGCTTCAAACCCGACCGACACGTCGAATACGTTTGCACAAACATCTATTGTTGTAAAACCCATAGGACTTGACGAGCCAGATGTCAAGTAAAAACCGCCGTTTTTGGCGATAGGTTTTGAAATTACCACCGCGCCGTCGGTATTTATGGTTAATGTGAAATAGCACGGTACGTTATATTGCGCCGATTGATAACTTCCGTTCCTTAACATTACCGCACCGTACCCGCCGAGTGTCATTGTTAGCGTTGTTTTTGGTCTAAAATTCGTCGGCAAGGTCATAATCGTACCGCCCTTGTACTGCGGGTAATACTCGCTATGCATACTTGGCGAATTACAATACAATCTTGCAATTACATAATTTCCTTGACGCTTTAACGTTGCGCTCACGCTATACCCGCTCGACGACGACTGCCGAAAACCCAAGTTGTTTAACTTTGTTTCCGCGGCGGATAGGCGGGCTGCGTTTGACGACGATTGTGTGTTCGCACTATTCGCGGTTGATACCGCGTTGCTTGCGGCGGTGCTTGCGGCGTCTGCCGTACTCTTTGCCGCGTCGGCGGTCGCCTTTATCTCGGAAATTTCCTCAATACCCGAGATAAGTTTTACCACGTTGTTTATCGCGGTGTTTTGCATACCGAAGGAATACAATGCGAGTTCGTAAACCTTGTTTGTATCCTCTGAGTTGTACGCGTACACGTCCTCTTTCGTCAAGGAAATATCGGAGAGCGACGCCGCGGTGCGCGCCGCGAGCGTACAGTTTGGCACGTTCTCGGCGGGGTTGGTTTCAACTCGGCAAACGATGTATCCGACCTTGCCTTCCTCGTAGGCGATTGAAACGGTTTCCGCCGAAACAATCTCAACCATACGCCCTTGTACCAAAAACGCGCCGCTCCCGATTTTAATACCGCTCGTGCCGATTACCGTTGCGGACAACTCGTCACCGTATCCGATATAAAAACCGTTTGCGTTGTTTTGGTCGATAAATCGCGACTTGACCTCCAATGCGTACAAATTCGCTTTGAAATTCTGCGCCGACTTAAATGTTGTTGATTTTATCATTTTGCCTCCTTATCAAAAACCCAAGTTCGACAAACCGCTTTCGAGGGTCGAGAGGCGGGTTGCGTGTGCTTGCGTCGTTGATTTCTCGCTATTTGCGGTCGATACCGCGCTACTCGCGGCGGTGCTTGCGGCGTCCGCCGTACTCTTTGCGGTGTCGGCGGTTGCTTTTATCTCGGAAATTTCCTCAATACCCGAGATAAGTTTTACCACGTTGTTTATCGTGGTGTTTTGCATACCGAAAGAATACAACGCGAGTTCGTAAACCTTGTTTGTATCCTCCGAGTTGTACGCGTACACGTCCTCTTTTGTTAAGGAAATATCGGAGAGCGACGCCGCGGTGCGCGCCGCGAGCGTACAGTTTGGCACGTTCTCGGCGGGGTTGGTTTCAATTCGGCAAACGATGTATCCGACCTTTCCTTCCTCGTAGGCGATTGAAACGGTTTCCGCCGAAACAATCTCAACCATACGCCCTTGTACCAAAAACGCGCCGCTCCCGATTTTAATACCGCTCGTGCCGATTACCGTTGCGGACAACTCGTCACCGTATCCGTTGTAAAAACCGTTTGCGTTGTTTTGGTCGATAAATCGCGACTTGACCTCCAAGGCGTGTAAATTCGATTTGAAATTTTGCTCTGCTCTAAAAGTTACGGCTTTTAACATACGTCCACCTACCCTTTGATTATCTCGGTTAAAAGCACCTTCTTAAAACCGAGTTTGATTTTTGTGTTTGTACCCTTGCCGTCGCACTTTGTCGTTTTCTCGCTTATCGGGAGCGTTTTATATAACCGCCCGCCGTAATACAACTCGATTTTCGTGTATAGCGGGTATTCCTCAAAGTCTATCGGGTCAACGGTGCTATTGTTATCAATAACAACGTTATCGACGTAACGGGAGTTTGCGAGTTCGTATATCGCGTCGTGTTGCGCGTCCGCCAAATATTCGGACTCGTATATTTTGGTAACGACGGGGTAAACTCTGCCCGCAATCGGCGCGTCGCTATTATCGTAATAGTTGCCCTCGATAGTGCCGCGCGCAATGCTATTATCGGTCGTGCGGTAGTAATACGCGGTTGCAATACTCGACGGGCGCGCGCCTCCGCTTGCGGCGTCAAATTTGATTGTTGCAACTGTTTTGTTTGTCGCCGACGATGTGGTCGTCAGTTCATAAATAAAGTCGCTCAATCCAATTTGTACGACGCGTGAGTTTTTCACGAAGTCAAACACGATTGTTCTTTGTGTAACGTCGTACCTTGACTCGATGTTGTACTCGTAATATTTCAAATACGCCTTCAAAAAGGTGTAAGCGTTTACGATTTTATACGTGTCTTGCAAAGAGCCAAACAACGACGTCGTGTCGGTCGTGTCGGTTGGGATATTTACCTCGACTTTTATTTTTTGCACCGAGGCGTCGGAGGTGTCAAACAATAGCGTTTTTATTTTTGTAAAAATCGCCGATAACCTACCGTCAAAACTGCCCGCGGCGGTGTAGTCGAGTAATATTTCCGTATTCCACAACGACTTGAAGTCGAGTCCTTTTACCTTTTGTTTGGCGTCTGTCGGCGTTATACCGTCCACAAAGCACGCGTATTTGTAGTCGCCCGCGTCGGTATTCAAGACGGCAATTTTGCCGTCCTTTGTATCCTCGGACGCGACACCTTCCGCGGAGAAGGTGTCGTTGTCATATACGCGGGTCGTTTTATCGTACGAGGCGTCAACAAGGTTTGCAATATGCTCTTGCTTTTCGTCGTATATGGAAATATACATATCGCGCCTCCCTCTCAATCAAACAAATATCGCTTGATTGATATTTCGATTTTTCCAACCGCGCCGCTTATGATGTTTGCGCCGAGTGTGTATTCGCCTTGCGGCAAATACAAAAACGATTGTTTGCTTTTGTCCGTGATTGCGTACCCGTTGGAGGTTGCCCCGCTCGCGTCCGTAATCGTGATTTTTTTAGTTGTCGGGTCAATAAATATCACCGACCCCGCGGGCAAGTCCTCCGATATTGATATTTCGGACAAAACGACGCCCGCCTTGTCCTTGATATAAATGTGCAAATCGGTCGTTATAGAGCCGCTTATTTTCAACAAAACGGGGGCGGGTGCAAAAAACGCATTTTTAACAACCCTCTCGTTGTTGAACATAGAGCCTTGAAAACCGAAGGAAAACTCCAACGGAAACACGGGGGTCGCGTTTGTTTGCGAAAACACAAACTCCTCGTCGATTACCTCGTACCAATACGTTTGGCGTTCAAGTGTCAATGTTTCCATAAACACACCCTCGTCGTTTATCTCGCTTTTGGGTATGCTCTTTAACACGACGTCGCAATATTTATCGGTAACGCCGTCGTTGTACTCAAAAATAAATTTTGACATACCGCACATCGCCAAAAAGGATAACAAACCTTTGTAATTTACGTAACCGTCCGTACCGTCCGCGTTAAAGTAGATTTTGAGGGTGATATTATCAAATTTCGGCTTGATGTTCGTGAGGTGGTTTCCCTTGTCGCTCTCCTTGTACGACGTTTGGAAAGCGTTTCCGAGTCCCGACGGCTCGGTCGCCAATGCTCGCGTACCGTTCAAATCAAACGAGTATGATTTGTCGTAAGTGTGTAAATAAAATTTTCTCATTACATCACCTCCGCAAGTTTAACGTTTATTTCGTCCACGAGAGCGTCAACGTCCACCTCGGCGGCGTAGTTTTCGATTGTAACCGTAACGTGTTGCGTGGTTTCGTTTGTGCTATAATCGTAATTGTACGTGTCGCCCGATGTGGGAATATCGTTGTTGTCGTAAACCGTGCCGTCGCCCTCCGAGGGAGTCGGAAAATCGACGTCGTAATCGGTGGACGGCATATTTGCCGCGCTCTCGATACTGTCCGCGGTAAAGTTGTCCGCCTCGGGCAAAATCTCGCTTTTGGCGGCGTATATCGCGGCGATACCCGCAACAATACCCGCGGTAATCGCGGCAATCGCAATACCGAGCGACCAAGAGGCGTGAAATACCGTTACCGCCGCCGCGGCGACAAGTGCCGCAAGAGCCAACGTTTTTAACAGTTTTTCAACCCAAGACATCGACTTCCAATTTGAGATAATGTCAAACGCAAGAGCCGCCGCACCCATAAGAGCCGCAAACCCTCCGATTGCTTGCCATTGTGCCGCCTTCAGTTTTCCGAAAAACTTAATAAGAGTTGACAACCCCGTCGTCATTTTTCCTATTGCCATAAGCAACGGAGCAACGAGGGCGATAAAACCGAGGATACCAAGTATCGCGGTTTGCGTCGAGGGGGACAAGTTGCCAAACCACGCCACCAACTCTCGTAACTTCGGGACAACCGTTGTACTCAAAAACTCGGCAACAATTTCCATAACGGGAAGTAGTGCCTCGCCCATTTGCAATTTTGTATTTGCCAACTGCGTGTTGATAGTGTTCATAACATTATCAAACTCCGCGAGTTTATTTACTTGCTCGTCCGTGAGCGCGCCGAGCGTCGAAAACTCCTCCGAGTACGCCGCGATTGCG
>JAZOLR010000044.1:0-11053 GCA_045653255.1 Eubacteriales bacterium
CCAAACTACGCAGAAGTATATGAGAAGAGAAATAGCGCAATGATATCTTGCGGTACAACTATGTCGAAGTATACGGGCGCGAGAGGAAAATCCAGTACGAATGACGCATCTGCGGAATACGTTGGATTTATAAGAAAACTCTTCGCAGAAAACGGTGTAATTTGGCAGACGTCAGAACTAGGAAAGGTTGACTGCGGTGGCGGCGGAACTGTTGCTATGTATATCTCCAAACTCAATATAGATACCGTTGACCTAGGAGTACCAGTAATATCCATGCACGCCCCCTACGAAGTTGTATCAAAGGCAGATCTTTATACAACCTATGAGGCAATGCGCGCTTTCTTCAAATAATACCTACGGAGTATCTTAATGTTAGAAAAACTTGAAAAAGCAGAAGCAAGATTTTTGGATCTTGAAAATCAAATTTCCGACGTTTCTGTAATTAGCAATCAGGAAGAATTCAAAAAAATGATGAAAGAACATAAATATCTTTCACCAATAATAGAAAAATTCCGCGAATATAAGCAGGCAGAATCAGATTTAAAAGAAGCAGATTCTATTATGAGAGACTCTTCCTCCGACAATGATATACGAGAATTCGCTGAGAGTGAAGTAAAAAGATTAAAACCCGAAATAGAACAGTTGCTTGATGAATTAAAAGTCTTGCTTTTGCCAAGAGATCCGAACGATAGCAAAAATGTAATAGTTGAAATTCGCGCAGGTGCAGGGGGAGAAGAAGCGGCTCTTTTTGCATACGTCTTATACCGTATGTACAATATGTACGCAGAATCCCAAAAATACAAAGTTGAATTGCTTAACGTAAACGAAACCGAACTTGGCGGATTTAAAGAAGTTACGTTTATGATAATTGGTGACGGTGCATATTCTCGTTTGAAATTTGAAAGCGGTGTACACCGAGTTCAAAGAGTGCCTGAAACCGAAACTCAGGGACGAATCCACACTTCAACAGTTACTGTTGCGGTACTTCCCGAAGCAGAGGACGTTGAAATTGAGATAAATCCTGCAGATTTAAAGATTGAAACTATAAAAAGTAGCGGCGCGGGCGGACAACACGTTAATAAAACGGAGTCTGCTATTCGCCTTATTCACAAGCCTAGCGGAATTATTATAGAGTGTCAGGACGAACGCAGTCAGTTCAAAAATCGCGACAAAGCGATGAAACTCCTTCGTACTAAACTTTACGACATGAAAGAGAGCGAACAACGCGAGCGTATTGCTTCAGAGCGAAGAAGTCAAGTTGGTACAGGAGACAGAAGCGAGAGAATAAGAACTTACAACTATCCGCAGGGAAGAGTTACAGATCATAGAATAGGATTTACCCTATATTCTCTTGAAAGTTTCTTGAATGGAACTATTGGAAGTATGATAGACGCTCTCGTTACGGCGGATACTGCCGAAAAACTGAAAGGTGGCGAACAGTAATGGATACGTTATCAGTTCGTATAGTTGATTTGACCACCGACGAATCAAAAAAATCATTAAATAAAGCAGGGCAGATAATCAAAAACGGTGGCCTTGTGATATTTCCTACCGAAACAGTATACGGTCTTGGCGGAAATGCGACGGATGTTTCTGCATCAAAGAAAATATATGAAGCAAAGGGAAGACCTTCTGACAATCCGCTGATTATACATATCTCAACACCCCAAGATGCAGAAGAATATACCTATACCAATGCGATGTATTACGAATTGGCAAAAACTTTTATGCCAGGCCCTATTACCGTCATTTTGAAGGCAAAAGAAACCGTACCTAAAACCGTAACGGCGGGACTTGATACCGTGGCGGTGCGTTGTCCTTCCCATCCCGTAGCGCGTGCGTTTATCAAAGAGGCAGGAGTGCCCATTGCCGCACCTTCGGCAAATCTGTCAGGCTCGCCTTCGCCCACGTGTTATAAACACGTAGCAGACGACATGAATGGAAGAGTTGATATGATAATAGACGGTGGAGAGTGTGAAATAGGTCTTGAGTCTACTATTGTAAAAATAGAAGATGACAATTCGCTCACTCTCTTGCGCCCGGGTGCTATCACCGTTGAAGACTTGAACGAAGTGTGCAAAAACGTACGCATAGCAGACGCTGTTTTGGGGGCACTAAAAGATGGGGAGAAAGTTCTTTCCCCAGGTATGAAGTATAAACATTATTCGCCTCGTTCACAGTTTTATCTTTTGTCGGGAGATTTCGAGAAAAGATACAATTACATAAAAGAGAATAATGTTAACTCCTCGCTCCTTTGTTATGAAGAAGAAATGGAGTCGTTTTCAAAAATTATACCGCAGGATAGAATATTCAATATTGGAAAGAAATCCGATATGTTAGCACAAGCGCACAAACTTTTTACTCTGCTTCGTGAAGCGGATTTGGAAAACACTGATGCAATTTATGCCGCATTGCCGAGTACGGAAGGGATAGGTCTTGCACTCTACAACCGTATGATAAGGGCGGCGGCGCATAGAATAATTGAATTATAAAGTTAGTTGAAAGGATAAAAAATGCCTAGAAAAAAATCATCTCCCACACCAGAGATAATACCGCAATCCGAAGTAACTATTCAACCTATTACGGATACAATTGAGCAAAACTATATGCCGTATGTTATGAGTGTAATAATTTCGCGTGCACTTCCTGAAATAGACGGATTTAAGCCTTCTCACAGAAAACTCCTTTATACTATGTATAAAATGGGATTGCTTACTTCTCAAAAAACAAAAAGCGCAAACGTAGTCGGTCAAACGATGAAACTCAACCCTCACGGCGATGCTTCAATTTATGAAACACTTGTTCGTCTTACAAGGGGACATCAGGCACTTTTGCATCCGTTTGTAGATTCGAAGGGAACCTTCGGTAAGCATTACAGTAAAAATACTGCATACGCTGCGTCGAGATATACCGAAGTAAAACTCGACACTTTCTGTAATGAACTTTTCCGCGGTATAGACAAGAATGCAGTCGATATGACACCCAACTACGATAACACTATGGAAGAGCCTGTGCTCCTGCCTACTACTTTCCCCAATATACTGCTTTCTCCTAATCTTGGTATTGCAGTTGGTATGGCTTGTTCTATATGTTCCTTCAATCTCGCCGAACTTTGCGACGGTACGATAGCGTTGCTTAAAAATCCTAAGATTACCACCGACAAAATGATGGAGATTATAAAGGCTCCGGATTTCCCGGGCGGTGCACAAATAATCTACGAACGCGATAAGATGAAAGAGGTTTTTGAAACAGGATACGGCAGTATTAGAATGAGAGCACGTTATTCTTACGATAAAGCGAATAATTCGCTCGATATATTGCAGATTCCTTACTCTACAACTATTGAGGCAGTAATAGATAAGATTACAGACCTTATAAATGCTGGAAAACTCAAAGAGATTGCCGACATACGCGATGCAATGGGTCTTAATAGCGGAAAACTTATCAATATAGACCTTCGCAGAGGTGTAGATCCTGATAAATTGATGGCGAAACTTTATAAAGTTACTACACTTGAAGATAATTTTGACTGTAACTTCAACATTTTGGTAAATGGTACGCCGAAACAACTTGGTGTCGTTGACATTCTTCGTGAATGGATAACTTTCAGAATTGGTTGTGTTCAACGCGAACTTGCTTTTGATTTGCAGAAGAAAAAGGACAAGCATCATCTTCTTCTCGGTCTTGCACAAATATTGCTTGATATTGATAAAGCAATAAGAATTATAAGAAACACAGAAAAAGAAGAAGACGTAGTGCCTAACCTTATGGAAGGATTTTCTATTACGCAGGTGCAGGCAGAATACATCGCAGAAATTAAACTCCGTCATTTGAACCGTGAGTATATAATGAAACGCGTTTCAGAAATCGAAGAGTTGCAACGCGAGATTGCCGAACTTGAAGAGATTCTTCGCGATGAACTGAAAATCAAAGCGTATATAGCAAAACAACTTCAGGAAATCAAGAAAAAATACGGTCAACCGAGAAAAACTCAACTTATAGGTGCCGATGAACTTATCGAAGCAGATACCGAAGAACTTGTGGAAAATTATAACGTACGTCTCGTTATGACGCACGACGGATACTTCAAGAAAATAACAATGCAGTCTTTGCGTGGAAACGATGAACAGAAACTCAAAGAAGGTGATTACGTTGTTTATTCTGAAGATACCGACAACAGAGGTGAGTTGATATTCTTCACAAACCGTTGCCAAGTATATAAAGCCAAAGTCGCAGATTTTGATCAACAAAAGGCGTCTGCGCTCGGAGATTATCTCCCTGCAAAACTTAAAATGGATAACGGCGAATATCCCATTATGGCGAAGATGATTTACGAATACAATCCTAAGCATAACGTAATATTCATTTTTGAAAACGGAAAGGGACTTAAAGTTCCGATAACCGCTTATGAGACGAAAGCAGCGAGAAAGAAGTTGACGAGTGCATATTCGTCTTCTTGCCCTATCGTTGCCGCGGTTTATGAGGAAGATACTATTGATATAGGAATTATCAACGATCAGAACAAGGGTATTTTGATAAGTTCTTCGCTAATTCCTATGAAGGCTTCGAAAACTTCTTCGGGATCTTCTATATTCACCTTAAAAAAAGAACAGAAGATAGTAGAAGTAGTAACAAACGCAGAAGGTCTCAAAAAACTGCAGTCCTGCAGAAAACGCAAAATTCCTACAACGGGAAGCAGTATTTAAAAAACAAGTCAATACAAAAATTGGAGAGCAACAAAAATTTCTTTGTTGCTCTTCTTTGTATTTTTTATAAGCAAAAAGAAAAAACTATCTGCAAGAATAGTAATTTGAAAGGATACAAAAATGAAAAAATATAGATTTCTTGCATTAGTTATGACTTGCTTTTTGATTTTAGGCACGTTTTCTTCCTGCGGCAAAAAGGAAGAGTATGTATATTATCTGAACTTCAAACCCGAAGTTGCTACAGTTTACAATGAAATAGCGGATGCGTATGAAAAAGAAACGGGTATAAGTCTGCGAGTTGTTACCGCAGCATCAGGAACGTATGAGCAAACTTTAAAATCCGAAATAGGAAAAAGCGAAGCGCCTACTATATTTATAGTGAATGGACCGATGGGGTACGCGAGTTGGCGAGAATATTGCGCCGATTTGAGCGATACGGAAATATATAAACATTTAGCGGATAAAAGTCTTGCCATAGTTAGCGATGGCAAAGTTTACGGCATTCCTGCAGTTGTTGAGGGCTATGGAATAATATACAATAAAGAGTTGACTGATAAATATTTCGCCTTGAAAGATAGACAAACCAAAATAAATTCTATGGAAGAGATAAATAATTTCGACGCCCTCAAAACTGTGGTGGAAGACATGACAAAGTTTAAGTCTTCGCTTGGTGTAGAAGGAGTGTTTGCATCTACCTCTTTGAAATCGGGAGAAGATTGGAGATGGCATACGCATTTGGCAAACGTTCCTATATATTATGAATTACTTGAAAAAAATGCTAATTTGACAAATGCTTCGGATGTAAGCAAAATAGATTTCAAGTACAGCGAAAATCTTAAAAACGTATTCGACCTTTATATAAATAACTCCACAACTGATAAAAAACTGCTAGGAAGTAAACAAGTGGCGGATTCAATGGCGGAATTTGCTCTTGGCAAATGCATTATGGTGCAAAACGGAAATTGGGCATGGAATCAAATTAAAGACGTAAGCGGAAACGTAGTGAAAGAAGAAAACATCAAATTTCTTCCCATATATACGGGGGTTGACGGAGAGACAAAACAAGGTCTTTGCGTAGGTACTGAAAACTTTTTGTGTATAAATGCAAAAGCAAGTGAAGAAAAACAAAAGCAAGCGGCAGATTTTCTTTATTGGCTATATTCAAGTGAAAAGGGAAAGGAGTTTGTGATAGATAAACTTAATTTCATACCTCCTTACGATACTTTTGAAGAAAATGAGATGCCAAATGACCCCCTTGCAAAACAAGTGGTAGAATGGATAAACAAAGAAGATACAGTTACTGTGCCGTGGAACTTTACCATTTACCCCAGTTTGAATTTTAAAAACGATTTTGGGTCTGCGTTGTTGCAGTACGCGCAGGGAACACTTTCTTGGGAACAAGTTAAAGATTTGGCAGTAAAACGCTGGAGTGAGGAAGCGAAGAATTAAAATGAAGAAAAACCTTGGGAAATATCTCCCTGTATTTGTTCTGCCTACGTTTATTGCCTTTTGCGTGGCATTTTTGATTCCTTTTATAATGGGAGTGTATTTGTCGTTTACGGAATTCACAAGCGTTACTGATGCAAAGTGGGTAGGCTTTCAAAATTATATTGATGCATTTTCAAAAAACGGTGACTTTGTAAACGCTCTTGGTTTTACAGTTAAATTTACAGTTGTGTCTGTTTTGAGCGTAAATGTAGTCGCGTTTATATTTGCGCTTTTGCTCACAAGAAATATAAAAGGCAGAAATTTTTTTCGTACGGTGTTATTTATGCCTAATCTCATAGGTGGGATAGTTCTCGGGTATATATGGCAATTGATAATAAACGGAGTTTTATTGAAGTTTGGTGTAGATATAACCTATTCCGCGACTTATGGATTTTGGGGAATTGGGGTTTTGTCAAATTGGCAACTTGTAGGTTATATGATGATAATCTATATAGCGGGTATACAGAATATTCCTCAAGAAATGCAAGAGGTGGCGGCAATAGACGGCGCAAACTATATGCAAACTTTGCGCCACGTTGTATTCCCACTTGTTATGCCGTCGGTAACTATATGTACCTTTTTGACTCTTACAAACTCTTTTAAAATGTTCGATCAGAATTATGCGTTGACGGCGGGAGCGCCCGGAAAGTCGACGTCAATGCTTGCACTTGATATATTTAATACTTTTTACGGAAGTGTGGGTAACGAGGGCGTAGGTCAGGCGAAGGCGGTAATATTCTTTATTGTAGTCGGCTTAATAGCATTTGTACAATTGCGCATTACTTCAAAAAAGGAAAAATATTGATATGAAGGAAAGAAAGTTTACAAACGTAATAATTACAATAATAATGCTGTTTGTGGCTATTTTGATTCTTCTGCCGATAGTTATTGTCACTATAAATTCAATCAAATCACAATTTTATATATCGGCCTCTCCTTTTTCTTTGCCGAATTCTACAACTTTTGCAGGACTTTCAAATTATATAAACGGTGTAAATAAAACTGATTTCTTCCGTGCGTTTGGGTATTCGCTTTTCATTACTGTTTTTTCTACTTTCTTTATTATTATTTTTACCTCAATGAGTGCTTGGTATATTGTTAGAAAAAATAGCAAAGTGATGGGGCTTTTGTATTATCTTTACGTTTTCAGTATGATTGTTCCTTTTCAAATGGTTATGTTTACAATGTCAAAGATAGCAAACGTTTTTGGCCTTGAAAATCCGATAGGGATTATATTTATATATGTCGGCTTCGGTGCAGGGTTATCAATCTTCATATTCTCGGGTTTTGTAAAAAGTATGCCGATAGCAATAGAAGAGGCAGCAGAAATAGATGGGTGTAATCCGATTACGCTATTCTTTTCAATTGTATTTCCCATAATACGACCGACTGCGATTACAATAGCGGTATTGAACGTTATGTGGATTTGGAATGATTATCTTCTCCCTTACCTCGTCATAGGAACAAAATACAAAACGATACCCGTTGCGGTTCAATATTTGCAGGGTGGATACGGCTCGCGTGATATGGGGGCGCTTATGGCAATGTTAATTCTCGCGATAATTCCGATAGTTGTTTTTTACGCGTTTTCTCAAAAGTATATTATAAAAGGCGTGGTTTCTGGCGCGGTAAAAGGATAAATAAAAACAAAATGGGAGGAAGGGGTGCCTGCCATAAAGCAGGTTTACCTCCCCCGAAAAAGAAAAAAGAGTACGGATGTTTTTGTCCGTACTCTTTTTCACACACCTTGCCCTGCAAGGTATAGTGTGTTACACCTTTTTTGGTGTACTGTCGGGCGGTAAAGAGCCTTCCTCCGGGAGAAATGTGGCACGCGTAGCGTGACGGAAGGAGCTCGCGTGACTTTAGATTTGCACTAACTTTATCGTAACGCGCTCTCCCTCACCCGACTTCGCCGGGAGCTCCCTCCCGGAGAGAGCCTTTGGCTTGTGCGTGCCGAAAGTCCATTTGTTTTTCCTTACAAACACTGATTTTGCGGACACAAAAGCAAAGCCCCGAATAAAGCGGTGCTGGATATATTAAAGTGTTTTGCTTAACTTTATTTTGGAATTTTGATCGTAAATTTGATAACCGAATTTAGAATAAAAATTTATGGCTGTAATATTTTCTTTATCGGTTTGAACATTGATTATATCAAATCCGCGCTCCTTAACATATTTTTCTGCATAATTTAGGGCGAAAGACCCAATACCTTGATGCTGAAAATCTTTTGCAACAAAAAGCATAGATAAACATGCATTATCTGTACTGAGCAAACCATCGATCTTCATATATGCAATAGGCATTGCGCCCTTGCATATCAAAAAATGCTTTTCGTCCGGTTCTTTGACAGAAAGAATTTCTTTCCATTCGCTTAAATTTATATTTTCGTGACTTAAAACATCTCTGTTTTGACAAAATAAAATTCTTGCAAAATATGCTTCGTTGATTGTTGCAGGAATAATAGTTAAAGGACTTGGAATGTCTAATTCATACATGATTTCACCATCATTTATAAAACCATTAAAGGATTCAAAAGGCTTTTCAGAAAAACCAAGCACCGTTTGAAGATTTAGGCTCGGAATATTGTTGGGTTCCACATAACACCGTAATTTTGTTGCTCCGATTTCGGAAAGGTGATTTATCGCTGTGCAAATCATTTGTTTTGCTATCCCATTTCTTCTATATTCGGGGATTACAAACAAATCTCCGTAATACCAAAGACAAGAATTTCTTTCATTTTTAACACAATGAATTCTGCCGATGACCTGATTCTTTGAAGTAGTGGCAATCACGCCAAAGCAATCGTTGTTATTGACAAGTTCGTCAAAGATATACTGTCGCGATCGGTTTATAAATTGCGGGGTTGATGATTTCCATTGATTTTGAGCAATTCCTTCCACAAGTTCGTTGGTTAAGAATTTGCTGATTTGAATCGTGATGATTTCTTTCATTTTGTTACCTCTTTCTCAAAAATAAAATGCTCTTGATAAAATCAAGAGCATTAAGTCAAGACGTAACACAATTTAAGTTAGTTTGCGGACAAAACGGCAATTGATTTTATCAGTGTTAAGTTTGTCATTTTGTCCACCTCCTTTAAGTATCAATTTTATATTTTTATTATATCACAAAATCATCATCGAGTCAATACCTAATACATAAAAAACAAACAAAAAACATTGGTTGATATAAAAGCCTTGGCGTAGCTGCGATAATGCACGTACGCCAAGGGCCTCCCATTTTTTTATAAAAAACATTTTGTTGATTAAATATTGAGCAAAAGCGATATTATCGGCATGGTCAATAGTGAAATTATCGTAGTGATGGAAACGAGTTTTCCTGCGTATGGAGTGTTGCCGTCAAAAATTTCAGCAAACATAGAAGTTGCAGTTGCGGCAGGGGTTGCTGAGCAGAGAAGAATGACGGTAGTTACAGTTATGTCATTGTATCCAAGAAGCGAAACGATTTTCAAAACACACCAAACAATAGTGGGGAGTATGAGCATACGAAGTATAAGAAACTTGTACATAATAACGTCGCGAAATGCGCCTTTGAGTTTCATATCTGCAAGTTGAAGCCCGATAAGTATCATAGATAACGGCGCAACCATATCCTTGAAAAGTTCAAGAAAATCCATTGTGATAGTAGGTAGCGTATTTATCGGAGATATGAAAATCAAAACACCGATTATTGTGGAAATGGTGGCAGGATTGAGTATCGCTTTTTTGAGTGAAATATATTTTTTGTCACCGGTAAATATAAAGCAACCGATAGTCCATACGAATATGTTAAATACAATAACGTATATTGATGCATATATAGCCGCAGAATCGTCAAGTATCTGACAAATAAGCGGTATTCCCATATAACCTGCATTAGTGAAAATCGTTGCAAAACGCAAAACTTTTGCAGTATCTATAGGCATCTTTTTATAGAGTAGAAAAGCAATAAATGTGAAAATAATATGGGCGGCTACCGCAAAAACAAAGACGACGAGAGCGCGGAGCATTACCTCTCGGTCATATTCGCGTATGTATGCGTAAATTATAAGCGCCGGTTGTGTAACGTATAAAATGAGGTTTGAAATGCCTTTTCCGAATTTTTGTGGAGCGATACCGAATTTTGCCATCAAAAATCCCGGTATCATCATAAGTAAAAGAAGCGCAACGCTATTGAATAATATCATAAAAACACACCTGCCATATTGGAATATCAAAACTTATTTTAGCACATAATGTCTATTTAGTCAAACGGTAATGACATAAATTTTAAAATTTTCCCATTTCAATATATAAAATGGAAAAAAGATAATAAAAATTGTGAAAAAAGATATATTTTTTCGCAATCCTCTTGATTTTTTTTGCTGAATGTATTATAATCAACATATATTTAGTGAGCGATGATGAAAGCTATCGTCAATTTTCTTTTTCAGAGAACTGTTGTTAGGTGTGAAACAGTATAGAGATTGGCGTATCCACTTTCGGAGTTTTCGGTGAAAGCCGAGGGGAGCAGCCCTGTATAGCTGTTTTGAGTGGTTGATTTTAATCAACAATTTGGGTGGCAACACGGAGTCTTTCGTCCCATTTTTATGAGGCGGAGACTTTTTTATTTTGTAATTAAATTATTTGGAGGAAATATAAAATGTTGGATTTGAAATTTTTGAGAGAAAATCCCGAAATCGTTAAGGAGAATATTAAAAAGAAGTTTCAGGATAGCAAACTCGCTCTCGTTGATGAGGTTATTGCGCTTGATGAAGAGAACAGACGCATAAAGAAAGAAGCGGACGATCTCAGAGCAAACCGCAACAAGATTTCAAAAATGATTGGTGCTCTAATGGCACAAGGTAAGAAAGAAGAAGCAGA
>JAZOLR010000045.1:0-2542 GCA_045653255.1 Eubacteriales bacterium
CCCATAACGAAAGTTGAGATGAGGTGCCCTGTCAACACGGACGGAAGGGCGGTAACGGACAAGAAGAGCAAAAAGCAGACAAGCTCGCGAAGAATTGGAGTCATATAAGTCAAAAGGACTTCTTTCACAAGCAGGTCGTTGTCGGCGAAGACTATAAAAGTTATTGCCACGTTTACGGCAACTGCCGCGAAAAACCACACGCATGCCGAGAGGGTATTCAAGATAAAATGCTCGCTTCGTTTTGCGGGTAGGCTATGATATAGATATGCTTTTTTGCGGTTTATTATAAAGTCATAGGTCATAACTCCGCCGATAACCGCAAATGCGGAAAACAGGACTATCCACAAATAAAGCATACTTTCAGAGGTCGCTTCCACTACGCTTTTTACCAAGTTTTCGTAGGAGAAATTATAATAGTTATACTTCATTCCGTTTATTTCCATAAGGAGCGGAATGGGCATAGACGCGAAAATTATAATGAAGGAGATAAAGCCGAAAGACCACGTGCGGCGGAGTATGTTTTTGAAATAATTGCGGTCAAAAAAGTTACACACCGAGTTTCGAATAGTCATATCCGTATTCCTCCATTTCGCTTATAAATATTTCCTCTAACGTGAGAGGGATAATTTCAAAGAATTCGGGAGAAAGTGACGAAAAGTATTCGCGGACTTCCTTCTCACTTCCTCGGCAGACGGCAGAAACCATACTTCCTGTGCGTGAATATTCCGTTATTTTGAGACCCGAAAGTTCGTCTTCCGAGATTTCGCGAGAGAAGACCGCTTGAACTGCGTGGATATTCTCTTTCATATTGTCTATATCGCTGACAAAGACAAGTTTTCCTTTATGAAGCAGGGCTATATGGTCGCATATATCTTCAAGTTCGCGCAGATTGTGCGATGCGATAACCGTAGTCATTTCACGCGAAGCCGATTCTTCCGCTATAAGTCTTTTCACAAGATTTCTCATAACGGGGTCGAGTCCGTCAAAAGTCTCATCACACAAGAGATACGCAGGACGGCAGGAGAGCGCAAGGAGAAGAGACGCCTGCTTTTGCATACCTTTTGAGAAAGTGGAGAGTTTCCTTTTCGGGTTCAAATTGAAGAGATTGTAAAGTTTTGTATACATTTCTTCATCAAAAGAGACATATACACTCTTGTAAAACTCTTTCATTTCATCAAGCGTTGCATACGGAATAAAATACTGGTCATCGGAAAGATAGAGTATTCCCTTTTTCATCTCTTTGTTTTCGTAGATGGGCTCGCCTTCATAATCTACACTTCCGCCGTCGGACTGAAAGATACCGCACATAATACGCAAAAGTGTGGATTTTCCTGAGCCGTTTGAGCCTATGAGACCGAAAATAGAGCCTTTTTTTACTTCTGCCGTAACGTCGTCAAGCGATTTTACGTTACCGTAGTTTTTGCTTACGCTTTTTATTTCAATCATTGCTTTCCCTCCATATTTTTTCCGCAAGTAAAAGAATTTCTTCTTTCGTGACGGATTTTGTTTTTGCATCGCGAATACTTTCCTCAAGTTTTTCAAGGAGTTGTTCTTTGTTCTTTTCACGCAATGCGGCGGTGTCTGAATTGACGAAAGAGCCACGCGTGGCGGCGGAATATATTATTCCTCTGCGTTCAAGTTCCGAATATGCTTTCTGTATCGTATTGGGGTTTATGCCGAGTTCGGCAGAAAGCGCGCGCACTGACGGCAACTGCTCATCTGGTTTCATAATCCCTCTCAACACGAGATTTTCCACCGAAGCGACTATCTGCTCAAAAATAGGCGTTCGGCTACGAAAGTCAACGCTTATCACACTCATATTTTCTCTCCGTTTCTGTGTATTTTTCAAACTGTACTATCTGTAGTAGTACAATTGTAACACAGTTTTATTTTTTTGTCAACAGTTTTTGGAAAATTTGCTATTTTTCTCCCACTCTTCTCTTCTCTTTTCTTTTCGTTTTGGCATTTTCAAATAAAAAAAACGCAGGAATCGAAAGGACACCTGCGTTTTATGATTATTTTATTTAATTATGCTTTCTTTTTACCTATTTTTGCAAAGAGGGGGAAAGTGAGAGGATAGAGGGCGCACCCTACTATTACCGTCAAGAAGTAACGCGCAAACACTATAAAGTAGTTGTCTTCACCTACTATTGCAACGAGGACTATTTTCGTAAGTTCTTTCGTGCCGAGGACAAGCAAAAGACCTACAGCAACTTTCAAAACCTGAGCGGGAAGTGGTGCTTTCGTTTCAAAATGGATATATTTCGTATCAAGGAAGTAACAAACGATTATTGCAAGGATTGCGGCAAGGAGTTTGTATGCGTTCTTTTTACCCGATGCGAGATTGTGCGCTGCGCCTTCTATTTCGCTCGCGTAATCTGCGGGCAGACACTCCGTATAGATGAGATACAATACTGCTATAAACGCAATAACACCGAGAAGTATATACATATACGCGGGCTTCTTTGTTGCTTTTTTCATTACTGCGTATTGCACGAGCGCAAACACGATAGCGATAAGAAATCCTGCGCCTACGTCATAG
>JAZOLR010000046.1:0-5484 GCA_045653255.1 Eubacteriales bacterium
TTTCCTATATCGTGAAGATAGCCCGCTATCTGAACGAGTTCTATCTCGCGTTCGCTATATCCGAGAGTTGAAAGAATGTACTTTGCTCTCTCACACACGCGTGTGACGTGACTTTTGCTATGTTCGGTAAAACCGAGGGCGGCAAGAGTTTCGTCTGCTTTTTTGATATATACCTTTATATCTTCGTTATTTTTTATTTCCTCAAAACTTGGTTTCATTTTATATTCCTTTGTTTTTGTAAACTTTAGTTAGAATTAACCGCCTGTAACGATACCTATAAGAATGATACCTGCGAGTGTAAGACCAACCGAGAGATAATGCTTTGCAGAAAGTCTTTCACGCAAGAAGATTGCGCTCCAGAGTACAGAAATTACGCAGTATGCGGAAATTATAACCATACCGATAGTGTAATCGGCGAACATAACCGCCATATAGAATACCTGACCGAGAGTTTCGCAAGTACCGCCTGCATAAATGGATTTGTTTTTGAACAACGAGGGGAGTTCGCCCTTTATTGCGAGAATGATAAACGCTGCAATAGCGAGCAAAAAGAAAGTGAGTTCGAATGCGGAGTTTGCCGCGTAGTCGGAAATGTCAACTGTTTCGAGACTGAAAAGGAATTCATCGGCAACTGTTCCGAGAGCGTCTACTACAAGGTAGATTATGGGGAGCAAAAGTGCGAGAAAACTCTTTGCATACTTTCTGTTTGACTTTTCCTGACGGAGAGCGCGGAGTTCTTCGTCTTCTCTGCTTTCAACGAAGCCGAGCATTATAATACCGAGCGTTACAGCAACAACACCGATAATAGCGAGGGGATTTTTTATCGTATCGTCTGTCCAGATAAGCGCGCATATAAGGAATGCAAGCGAGCCTGAGCAGTTGCAGATAGGAGAAGAAATAGAAAGTTCTATGTAACGGAGTCCGACGTAGCCGAACACCATTGCCGCGATATAAATAGCGGCGACAGGGAGGTAAACGAAGAAATCGTTAAGCGTGAAATCCGTGTAGAAGAGACTGGAAACGAACTTCGGCACGGCTTCGGGATCTTCTATGAGAGCACCGCCGACAAGAGTGATAAGAAAGTGCACGCCCATTATAAGACCTACGGCAAAAACGACTTTCCAATGACTGTGCTTGTCATTGTTCTGTGTACCCATTTTGCTAAAAAGGTCAGATCCGCTCCAACAAAGAAGCGCTACAAGTGAAAAAATAAACCACATAACTGTTGTTCTCCTCAGATTATATAAATTTTTTAATTATTTTTCGAGATTTACAAGGTTTTTCTCATACATTTTTTGAAGTGACATAAGTATGCCGAGTTTTGCGTGATACCAAGTAAGACCGCCTTGGAAATATACGGCGTAGGGGGGACGGATAGGTCCGTCTGCCGACAGTTCGATAGACGAGCCCTGAACGAATGCGCCTGCCGCCATTATTACTTCGGAGTCATATCCCGGCATTGCCCAGGGTTCAGGTTTTACGTAACTGTCAACGGGGGCTGCCGCCTGAATTCCTTCGCAGAATGCTATCATTCCTTCGGGTGTGCCGAGTTCAACCGCCTGAATTATATCGTGGCGGGATTCCGTACCGTTGGGAATTACTTTAAAGCCGAGACGTTCATATATGTTTGCGGCGAATATCGCACCTTTGAGCGCGGAGCAAACTACTGTGGGAGCAAGGAAAAATCCCTGATAGAATGACGGCATAATACCGAGGTTTGCGCCGACTTCCTGACCAAGACCGGGAGCACTGAGACGGTACGCGCATCTTTCAACGCATTCGCTCTTCCCAACGATGTAACCGCCAATGGGGGCAAGTCCGCCGCCGGGATTTTTTATGAGCGAGCCGACAGTCATATCTGCGCCGACGTCAGACGGCTCGATAGTCTCTACAAATTCGCCGTAGCAGTTGTCAACCATACAGATAACACCGGGTTTTATGCTCTTTACGAAAGAAATGAGTTCGCCTATCTGCGTAACCGAGAAAGTGGGGCGCATCTGGTAACCCTTTGAGCGTTGGATGGTGACCATTTTAGTTTTTTCGTTTATTGCGGCTCTTATGCCTTCGTAGTCAAAAGTTCCGTCGGGCAAAAGGTCGACTTGTCTGTAACTTACGCCATATTCACGGAGTGAGCATTTTGATTCTCTTATTCCTATAACCTCTTCAAGAGTGTCGTAAGGTCTGCCGACGGGGGAAAGAAGTTCATCTCCCGGCAAGAGATTTGCAGAAAGCGCAACGGTAAGCGCGTGCGTGCCGCAAGTTATCTGCGGTCTTACGAGCGCGGCTTCCGCATGGAAGCAAGATGCGTAAACTTTTTCAAGGTTGTCTCTGCCCGCATCGTCATAGCCGTAACCTGTCGTTGCGGCAAAGTGCGTCGCGTTAACGCGGTTTTCCTGCATAGCGGCTATAACCTTGCATTGATTGTATTCCGCAACTCTGTCAGCCGCTTCAAAGCGGTCTTTCAAGTCGGCGAGTATTTTTTCTCCAAACTCGAACACCTCATCGGAAATACCGAGTTCTTTATACATATTATTACTCATTTTGGTCGTCCTTTTCCTCTATTTTTTCAAAGATTTCCAAAGCCACGCGATTTATTACGTCGGGCTTTGTGATGAATATTCCGTTTTCGTCGTCGCCGAGAATGAGAAGCGTGTCTCCCGGATTTATCGAGAATAAGTTTCTCGCCTCTTTCGGTATGACTATCTGCCCTTTTTCTCCGACTTTCGCCGTGCCGAATACGTGCTTCCCTTTCGGCATACCAAGTAAATGTTTACCCTGTGGCATAATTACCTCCATTTCGCGTGGTATGAAATTCCTACAAGTATGAAATATATCATATTTTGCGAAATTTGTCAATAAAAAATCCCTCGTGTTTTGAAAAAATTCAAAAACGCGAGGGGTTTTTATAAGATTTTGCGTTTTTTCGTTGTTTTTTGCGTGTATTAGCCTATTGTTACTACGTATTTCGGCAGAAGTTTTATCGGTTGGTAGGACAGTTTGGACTTTCTCAATCCCTCGTTTCCCGTGTCGTCCTCGCGGTTTATAAACAAGACGTCGGGGTGTGAAAAATGCGAAGCGAAACTTGAAACGAGCATCTGATACGCGCCGTCATAGCGGATGTCCGCTTTTTCGATATGCACGAACATCGTATCGCCTATTCTCTCGGCAAACGAAAAGCCTACCACGTTGCCGTTTACACGAAGAAGACCGCCAAAGAAACCGAAAGATTCGTACAAGTCGAGATTGTCAAGCAATTCTTCTATCTTCTGCGCTTCCGCGTCGGTTGCCGCGTTTTTTTCACGCATAGCGATAAATTGACGGAAGAATTCAAGTATTTCTTTTGCGTTTTTCTTGCGAATAACT
Organism: Eubacteriales bacterium; assembly: GCA_045653255.1. Taxonomy (GTDB): domain Bacteria; phylum Bacillota; class Clostridia; order Oscillospirales; family CAG-272; genus UBA1740. The sequence goes on from JAZOLR010000046.1 coordinate 3,364, forward strand.
TCAAAGGAGTGGTTTTCGTAGAGACGTTTGAATTTGTTTACGTGGTTTCGCTGACCGCTGTACTTCTTTCCTTTGAAGGTGGCAAGGCCTTCGTATTCGTAGTAATAGTCGAATGCGTCGCGAAGTTCAAGCACTTCGGCTTTGGGGTAGTGGGTTTTCATCACTTGCATATCTACTTCCGAGGAAATATAAAACCGCAAGGGGATTGCGCTTTCTTTTGCGTCTTTCTCAATCATTTCAAAGGCGCGGTCCAAATCCTTTCCTAACGGATAGGAGTAGGAAACGTCTTCGCCGTTGCCGAATTTGAAGATAAGCGTATCGTTTTCTATTAGGTATCCGGTGTTGAAATAGTCGCGCCAGATAAAAGTGCCGCCGACGGTAGTGTCACACGCGTGACTTGTTGCATAACTGAAATACGGTGCTATTTTCTCAATATCGGCAAGCGTGAGTTTTTGAAATTTCATACTTTTTCCTTATTTTTGTAAAGTTTTGTTTACTTTATTCGTAAACCTTTCGGGTAATGGTTTTTCGCCATTCCGTCAACGACCTTGCAACCGCCGAGACCTACTCCGTCAACGGTTACTACTGCGTAGCCATTTTCTATGTCGCAAGGTATGACCTGACCTGAAAGATAATCAAGTGTGCGTTTGTCGTCGAGTGTCAAGTTAAGTTTCCGTTTGAAGCGAGATGCGAATGCGGAAAAGAACTGATGGTGGGGTGTGAATATATTTTTCGAAATTTCTCCGAGCATTACGCCGGAGCAAAATACTCTTTGAGGCGGAAGCGGAAAACCGTTCGGCACTGCTACTATATTATCGTTGTATTTTCTAATGTCAAGGTCGCTATAATCTTCGAGCGTCTGCGAAAGGAACTTTTCGGTTATCTCTTTTTCCTGTCGTGAAAGAGGCGTTGACGCATCTTTGTAGTTTATTCTTCCCTTTCCGTCGCCTGATTTTTTCATTATGGCGAAAAATTGTCCTTCACCTTTTTGGCGGTGGGGGTAAAATCTTCGGCAAATGGCAAGGTCTTTGCTTTTTGCGCCGTCAAATGTCACTCCGTCGGACGTGTTTTCTTCAAGTTCGGGTTTTGCTCTGACAAGAGAAAGTTCGGGATATTCCGACAAAAGTTCGTCTATTTGCATTTCGTTTTCTTCAAGTTCGAAAGTGCAAGTAGAATAGATGAGATAACCGCCTGCGCGCAGAGTTTTGAGCGCATTGCGGAGAATGTCTTTTTGCCGCTCGGCGCAAGTTTTGACGTTTTCTTCACTCCATTCGCTTATCGCCAGTTCGTTTTTTCGGAACATTCCTTCGCCCGAACAAGGCGCATCGACAAGCACAAGGTCAAAATATTCGTCAAACCAATCGGCAAGAGTTTTCGTATCAACGTTTGTCGCTACCGTGTTTGAAAGTCCGAGGCGTTCAAAGTTGCCTACCATCATTTTACAGCGAGAACTTACGTATTCGTTTGAAACGAGTATGCCGTTTTTGCCTATTTTCGCGGCTATTTGCGAGGATTTTCCGCCCGGTGCAGAACACATATCAAGTGCGCGGATGCCCTCTTTTATATCTATCGCGTTCAAAACCGACATAGCGGCAGGGTCTTGAACGTATATCATTCCTGCGTGGTGGTAGGGATGGTTTCCTATTTTTTCGTCATCAAAATAGTATGCGCCATCCGTATAGGAAATAGGCGTAGAAGAAAAAGGATTGATACGCGAGAAGTCTTCGTTTTCGATTTTTGCATTATTTACGCGAAAAGAACGTTCAGGACGTCCGTTTTCAAGTTCTTTTGCGAGAAGTTCGTACTCATCGCCGAGTATTTTTCTCATTCGGGTTTCAAATTCTTTCGGTAACATACTTCCCTTTCCTTTCTTTTGCATTACAAATTATTATACCACTTTGTTGCGCGATTGTCTACTGCGGTAAATAATTTATTTGGAAATTTTAGCGCAAAACCGACAACAACCTATTATTTACAACAAACACGGACAAAAAATAATCTCAAAAAGTGAAAAAAATTTCAAATACCTATTGCAATTTCACAACATATATGCTATAATACCAATGTTCTGAGCGTGGCCCGTTGGTCAAGCGGTTAAGACGTTAGCCTCTCACGCTGAAA
>JAZOLR010000047.1:0-2068 GCA_045653255.1 Eubacteriales bacterium
AAGTTCATCGCGGAATGAGTGACCTGTATAGTCTATTATAAGTCGCTCACTCTGTCTTTCCGACAAGTGAAGATAATTTGCAATATCGCGCAAATGTATATCTTCGTTGTAATGGATTGAGAAAAATTCGTGTATAAGAAAGCCGTAGTCGGTCACTTCCTTTGCTTCGAGTCGTTCGTTTGCGGAAAAATAACTCAAAAACAAGGAAATATACGAAGCGATGACCGAGTAATTGTGCGAGGATTTGCATTCGTTGATTTTTTCCATAAAACGCAAAACCATATCGTTTCCTACGTTGTAGGTTGAAACTTCGTCTTGCTTGCAGTCTATTTGATATGCCGCGTGAAGCAGCCCCTCGCTTGAGTCTATGCAGTAGTGAAAAGTTCCGCTCGGTATAGATATAACGCTTCCGCTTTCAAAAACGTACTGCTTTCCGTCAATATCGAAAGTAGTATTTCCGTTTGCGATAATATGCACTTCCGTATAACTGTGCTTGTGTATGATTTTAGACGGCGAATCAAAAAAGTAAAAGCCGTTTTGAAAAAAAGCCTTGAAACTTTTTCTTCCGTTGTTTATAATAATTTCGTGATCCATATTCATTTCCTATCTTGACAGACTGACAGAAAAGATGGCAGAGCCACCCATTGCAAAAAATAAAGGTATATGTTACTATTATAATTGCAGATTTGAGTATTGTCAAGAACGTTTTTTAATTGTTCGCTGCAAAGTGAAATATCTGAAAGGATAAACCCCTATGAATATAGAAAGACAGATAATAAAGACCGAATTCGACAAAAAAGATTGCTACGTCCACGCACGCGGACTTATTTTGCCGTCGGGTTTTGGCTTGATAACTATGCAGAAACTTAATCTGCTCGGTTGCGACGTTTTCTACGGAATGGAAATGATGAAAACGACCGATGGCGGAAAGACTTTTTCTTCTCCGATACCTTGCGAAAATCTTACTCGCTACTATGACGAAAACAACAACAGTATAGTTATGTGTGACGCAACACCTTTCTTTCATAAAAAAGCCAAAAGATAATCTTGACAGGGCATAGCGCAGTTTACGGTAGCGACAACAAATTGCAAAAGCCGCCGCGCCCGAGGAGTACGGTCTATGCCGTATACGATGAGAAAAAGGGCGACTTCGGTGAATGGAAACATCTCGAAATGCCAACGAGCGAAAACGATGCATATTTTTCTTCGGGTGCGGGTTGCGCTCAAATAATAGAAAACGAAAACGGAGAACTTTTGATTCCCGTTTACTATATGTCGCGCGATACGGCATCAGACTATTACGGATGTTGCTCTGCAAGTGTTGTGCGTTGCGAGTTTGACGGCGAAAATTTAAAAGTGCTTGAAATAGGAAACGAACTCTATACGGACACCCCGAGAGGTTTTGACGAGCCTTCGCTTATCGAATACAACGGCGAGTATTTTCTCGCATTGCGAAACGATACGACGGGCTACGTCACAAAAGGAAAGGACTCAATGAACTTTGACGAGCCGATAGAATTATGTTTTGACAACGGCGAAAACCTCGGCAATTACAACACGCAGCAACATTGGCTTACGGGCGGTGGCAAACTCTGGCTGGTATACACTCGCCGCGCAGAAAATAACGACCACATATTCAGACACAGAGCGCCTCTGTTTATAGCGGAATTTAACCCTGAAAAAATGTGCGTTATTCGTGCAACGGAAAAAATAGCCGTGCCCGAACGCGGTGCGCGCCTCGGCAACTTCGGTTGCCAATCTTACTCCGACGAAGTAGGATACGTTTTCGCGGCAGAATGGATGCAAAACCACCCCTACCCGCTCGAAAAATGCCTAGAACGCGGCAGTGACAACAGTATCTTTGTAAGTAAAATAATATTTTAATCAAAAAATCCGACAAGGTAGGCGTTGTGTTCCTAAGGACACAACGCCTACTCTATTCGCCTCCCGGCGAGTGATATTGCTGACGCAGTTATATTCGGCATATGCCGAGTGGTATTCGCTTCGCGAGTTTCATGGCGAATAGAATATCACTGAAGCCGCAAGGCTTCAATATCACTATCGCGAT